>CAKMZM010000085.1 GCA_929200365.1 uncultured Flavobacteriaceae bacterium
GCAAAAGCTTCCCAGTCTTTCCATATTTTTTCAAGTTTGTCTTCTGCATGACCTTTTTCTGAAGCTTGTTTTATAAACTTAGGCTTCATCTTATCAAGGACTGCCTTTTGTTTTTTACCCATTGCTTTACGTAATACATCGGCTTCACCTTTGGTAAAATCTGCCAGTTTTTGTGATAACAACATTACTTGCTCCTGATATACTGTAATACCATAGGTTTCTTTTAAGTACTCTTCACAAGCTTCAAGATCATATATAATCTCTTCTGTACCATGTTTTCTATTAATGAAACTAGGGATGTATTCTAACGGTCCAGGTCGATATAAGGCATTCATTGCGATAAGGTCAGCAAAAACAGTAGGTTTAAGCTCCTTCATGTATTTTTGCATCCCGGGGGATTCATATTGAAACACTCCAACGGTTTCTCCTCTTTGGAAAAGCGCATAGGTTTCTTCATCATCAAGAGGGAAATTTTCGGGATCTAATTCTACGCCATGTTTTGCTTTTACAATTTTAACGGTGTCTTTGATTAGGGTTAATGTCTTTAATCCCAGGAAATCCATTTTTAGTAGCCCTGCATTTTCTACCACAGAGTTGTCAAACTGCGTACAGTACATATCAGAATCCTTAGCTAATGCTACAGGGACAAATTTGGTAATGTCGTCTGGTGTAATAATAACACCGCAGGCATGAATCCCAGTGTTTCTAACAGAACCTTCCAGCACTCGGGCCTGGTTAAGTGTTTCTGCTTCAAGGTCACTACCTTCGGCAATGTTGAGCAGCTCATTAACCTTTTCTAATTCATCACTTCTAAATTTTTTCTTAAGTATGGCTTCATCTACACCAAAAATCTTTCCGAGTTTCGACATATTGGGGATAAGCTTTGCGATACGATCTGCATCACCAAGAGGAAGGTCTAGTACTCGTGCTGTATCTCGTATAGAAGATTTTGCTGCCATCGTACCATAGGTAATAATTTGTGCCACTTGATTAGCGCCATATTTTTCGATTACATAGTCCATAACACGACCTCGACCTTCATCATCAAAATCAATATCAATATCGGGCATACTTACACGATCTGGATTTAAGAAACGCTCAAAAAGTAAGTCGTATTTAATAGGATCGAGATTAGTAATCCATAGGCAGTAAGCCACTGCTGATCCTGCTGCCGATCCACGACCTGGCCCGACAGAAACTCCCATATCACGAGCGGCACGAATAAAGTCTTCTACAATCAGGAAATATCCTGGATATCCGGTTTTTTCAATTACTTTTAATTCAAAATCCAGCCGTTCATCTATTTCGGGAGTAATTTCGCCATACCGTTTTTTTGCTCCTTCGTAGGTGATATGTCTTAGATATGCATTTTCCCCTCGTTTTCCGCCATCAATTACATCTTCTTCAGATTGAAACTCTTCTGGGATGTCAAAAGCAGGTAACAATACATCTCTGGCAAGTTCAAAAGGTTCTATTTTATCTACAATTTCTTGAATATTTATGATGGCTTCAGGCAAGTCTTTAAAAAGACTTTTCATCTCTTCCTGAGGCTTAAAATAGTATTCCTGATTCGGCAATCCATATCGATATCCTCTTCCGCGACCAATTGGAGTGGCTTGTTTTTCTCCGTCTTTTACACATAAAAGAATATCATGGGCATTAGCATCTTCTTTTTCGCAGTAATATGTGTTGTTAGAGGCAACGAGTTTAATATTGTGTTTTTTTGCAAATTGAATCAATACCTGATTTACTCTATTTTCATCTTCTTGATTATGTCGCATAATCTCGATATAGAGATCATCTCCGAATTCCTGATGCCACCATAGTAGTGCTTCTTCAGCTTGCTTTTCTCCAATGTTAAGCACTTTACTTGGGACTTCGCCATAGAGGTTTCCAGTTAAAACAATGATATCTTCTTTGTACTGTTTAATAATCTCTTTATCTATTCTTGGTAAGTAATAAAATCCGTCTACAAAAGCAATAGAAGACATCTTGGCAAGATTGTGGTACCCGTTTTTGTTTTTGGCTAACAGTACGATTTGATATCCGTTATCTTTTCTGGACTTATCTGTGTGATTTTCGCAAACAAAGAACTCACAACCTACGATAGGCTTCATTTCTATACCTTCGGGTTCTTGTCCATTTTCTATTGCTTCAGTATTTGCTGCTTTTACAGTTTTATTGTGATTAGAGACTCCCTGAACAAAATGAAAAGCTCCCATCATATTGGCATGGTCTGTCATAGCAACAGCATTCATCTTATGTTGTGCAGCTACTTTTATTAAGTCAGGAATACTGGTTGTTGATTGTAATACTGAGAACTGAGTATGATTATGCAGATGGGCAAAGTTAACTTTATCCAGAGCTGCAATATTATCATCGATTTCTTGTTGGGATAAGTCAGAATCTCCTTTTTTTGTATGAGCTTCCTGGATTTTTTGAGAAGCCTTTTTAAGATTAATATGTTTTAATCCTATTAGCTGAATCGTTTGAGGATTAGCCTCTACGAAATTTTGAAAATAATCTGGTGCTACATCAAGTTCTTCAATGGTGAAAACTTGTTTACGGATCAATTCAAGAAAACACCGGGTAGTAGCTTCTACATCGGCAGTAGCATTATGTGCTTCACCAAAAGCAGTGCCAAATAGGTGCTGATGAAGTTCTGTAAGTGTAGGGAGTTTAAATTTTCCTCCACGACCTCCTGGTATTTGGCATAATTCTGCCGTGATTTCGGTACAGGTATCTAAAACAGGAAGCTTCTGTAAATTATTTTCTAGGCCAAGACGGTAGAATTCTGCGCCCATAATATTAACATCAAATCCTACATTTTGGCCAACAACAAATTTGGTTTTGGATAGGGCAATATTAAACTTGTCTAATACTTCTTGCAGGGCGATCCCTTCTTGTGCTGCTAATTCGGTTGAGATACCATGAATTTTTTCTGCATCATACGGGATATTAAACCCGTCTGGTTTTACCAGATAGTCCTGATGTTCTATACAATTCCCCATAGCATCGTGTAGTTGCCATGCGATTTGTATACATCTGGGCCAGTTATCAGTATCACTCACAGGAGCATCCCATCGTTTTGGTAATCCAGTGGTTTCAGTGTCGAAAATTAAGTACATAAATATGGTATTTCAAGAAAATTATCCCTAAACTTGTTTACACAAGCTCCCTTACAAGAGATTTTCAAAATTAATCAAAAAGATACGTTCATTTCTTGAAAGTTATCCAGAATTATTAACGGAAATAGGAATAGAAAAAGTGATTTTTTTTGAGGTGAATTGTTTTTGATGGAATTTTGATATCCAGATGATACGACTTTGAGGTAAATTAGTGAACTCATCTTGAGTAGTGGTTTTAAGCCGAAAAGTTTGGCTTTTGTGCCATAATGAAGTTCTTTTTTTTAGCATAGTCTTAGCTACGTTGAAAAAAATAGCAAATTTAAGGTGCAAAATGTGAGTTTTGTAGGCAAAAGCATTACTCAAGATGAGTTTAATATATATAATATGGCAGGATTAGAAAATCAAGAGGGATAAGACGACTCCATAGTGTAAAAAAATGATAAAATACACAGTTGAAATAATTGTAAAATCAGATTTCAGTTTTTCAAAGAATCTCAATTTTTTAATAGTTTTTTCTTAATAATAGGTTAAGGTGTTTTACTTCATTTTCAGTAACTGTTGTAATTTATAAGTACTGATATTCAGTGAAATGCATTTGTATCCGTATGCATTAGAAGGGTAGGTTTTTGCAAGAATGGTATAAACTTTTGTTAATATGTATTTTTTTAAGAATTTTTTGAAAACTATTAAAATATATTTATGTCCGTTTTTGGATGAAAAATATCATATTGAAAAAGATTAAATCATTTCACATTTAAACCCTAAAGTCATGAATAAGAAAATTATACTAATCCTACCTATTGCCTTTTTGTTATTAGTCAACTGTTCTGGTGATGATGATGCTCTATCTACACCTCCAGATGAAACAAAGACAGCCCAAATTCTTTCTTTTGAATTTTTAAAAGAAGATAATGATATCCTTGTAGGAAATATCACAGGGATAATAGATCAGGATAAAAAAGAAATTACGGTGATATTTCCTGCCAATACTCTGGCAGAAAGCTTGGTGCCGTCTATATCTGTAACAGAAGGGGTAACGATTACCCCAGATATTGATACTCCTACAAATTTTACAAAAGCTTTTGTGTATACCTTAAGTGGAAAAGGTTTTGATAAGGTGAGTTATACAATTAAGATTTCTTTTGAGGGAGAAAACTCAGAAAGTAAAATAAAGACTTTTAGGTTTTTGGTAAGTGATAATCCAAATGCAAATCTAAAAGAAGATGTGCAAGCAGAATTAATGGAAAATGGAAGTGGCGTCCTTGTGAGGTTTCCTGCCGAAGTAAGGAATATTTCGGCATTGATCCCAGATATTACCATTTCTCAGGGAGCTACGATAACCCCTAACACAGGAGTTGTACAGGATTTCACAGAAACTCTGGAATATATGGTAACCTCTGATGATGGCGAATCCAAAACAACTTATACGGTCATATCGGTAATAGAAGAGAGTGAAAATGATGCCATTAATAGTTTTGTAATAACGGTAAATAATACAGATTACCCAGCTACCATTGAGGATCAAAATATAACTCTAACATTACCAGAAGGAACCGCTCTTAATAACCTAAGCCCAAAAATAGGAATAGGAACAGGTGCTAATGTGTCTCCAGCAAGTGGAGTGGCTAAAGATTTTACATCAACGGTACACTATATCGTTACTGCAGAAAATGGAAGTAATAAGATATATAATGTTGATGTGTATGCAGAAAGTTCTTTGAAAATGGATAGAAAAGTACTTACAGACTTCTATAATGATAATTTAACACAAGATAATTTGACTGGCCCATATCTTAATTGGAATCTTAATGCAGCTACTATGGGAGATTGGACTGGAGTAGAAATTATAGATGGAAGGGTCTCCTCATTAACCATATTTGCATCAATGACCGTATATGATTTTTCTGGCCTTGCAGAACTATCAGCGCTCAAAAAACTAGCCCTTTTTAACACCAACATAAAAGAGATTCCAAAAGAGATTGGAGTGTTTAAAACTTTAGAAGAACTTAATTTAAGCAATAACAATATAAAAACCTTGCCAAAAGAGATTGGTGATATGGAGTCATTAAAGAGTTTATTTATAAATTCTAATGAGATTATAGCACTCCCAAAAGAACTTGGTAACTTGGGGTCATTAAGTGCCTTGACGGCAGATAGAAATGAGATTGCAACTGTGGCAAGAGAAATAGGAAGATTAACAAATCTAACGGTACTTGATTTAAAAGAAAACCCAATAACTATTATTCCCAGAGAAATATGCGAGCTTCAAAGACAAAATGGAGGGGGGTTGTTGTCACTTATTATAGATGATGGTGATACCTGTGAGCAATAAACAATATATACTATGTGTATTTGTGTTGCCTCTATAAATCGGTTGTTAATTTATATATCGTCAAAAAAATAAATTGAATAATCTCAAAACCGTATAGAAAAACAGTTTGCAATTTGACATAGTTTAATATCCTGTATAAGCAGTGTCGTTATGCCAGGCAATTACATTAAAAGTATTTGAGAGGTGATATTTGTTGAGCAATAGATGAACTCGTTTTAACTTTTTGGTTTTAAGTGAATTAGGTGTTTTTAGTTCTGTTGAAGGCTTTTTTGAGTTGCATAGCAGGGCTACGGAAAGAAAAAAAGCCTTCAACAGGGCTGAAAACAACAATTTTTTAGCAAATCAAAAAAGTTCAAATGAGTTCAGTAAGTAAAAAGCGATCATTTATTAAATGATCGCTTTTTGTTAGTAAAGTCAAGTAGGGTAATTATTTAGGGGTAATATAATTAATATCCAAAATCAAAGAAACCTTCTGATATTTGAGAACCACTTCTGGTTTCAAATTCAAAACTTCCACTTATGCATTTGGTGTCGATATCATGATTTGTAATAATAAGGGTTCCTGATAATGCAGAAGATTTGTCATTTTGTACTTCGTATGAGGCGCTGTAATTTCCAGATCCAGTTAATGGGTATGTGCCTGGTGCTACATTAGCCATAAATACTATGGTAATTTCTTCGGTTTCATTGGTAGCTGTAATGAGAATAGAAGCATCATCTACACCAAATAAGTTAGCAGAATGATTATCAGTAATCATTTCTGTATTATTAACCATAGCAGTCAAAGATGCATTAAGTAAACAAGGATTAATTTCTTGAGTTACTTCTTCTTCAATTGTACCATTTTCTAATGGCAATTTATAAAACCATCCATTATTAAAATTTATTGGATTGCCATTGTCATCTTTAAGGTTTTTAAAATAAAAATTACCAGAAATTTCATTGTTATATATTTCTGTTATTGACACTTCTCCTTCAGTTTCGCCATTCTTAGAAATGAATTTGGTTTGATTTTTTTGAAAACTTGCTTTGCCTAAAGTTTGAGATGCTGTTTTATAGGTTCCGATACCAGTAGAGGTTGTGGTAAAACTTATAGATTTATCACCTTCACTTCCTGAGATAACCAATGTCCCATCATCATAAATAATAGCTTTTTTTATAGATGACCTAAATAATTCGCCATCAATTTTTGCTTGTAAAGCAGGAGTGTTTATTTCAATATCTGTAGAACAAGAAATTAAAAAGAGACAGACTATTAGTAGTAGAGGGGTAATTTTTTTAATCATAGTCATGGGGCTTTAGTATGATTTTTTTACGGTTTTGCCGTAAGTTCTTGTGTTTATGCCTACAAATGTATAGTTAAAATATCAATAAGTCAACTTTTTTATCGTAAAAAAGCATATTTAATCGATGAAATACACAATAATTGATAATTACTTGTAAGAATTTTGTGATTTTATAAATAAATTTTGCCTTTATAACAACTTTGATAAATTGTACTTGTATAAATAAAAAAGAATCGATATAGGTTGTTTTAGTCATAAAAAACAAATTAATTATCTAATTATCAAATAGTTATTTAAAAACTACGATTTTAGAGTTATGAATTAGTAGTAATGGCAGATTTTGATTAAAACGTTGAATTTATACTATTTTGATTCTGTTTCTGGTAAATGAATACCTCTATTTTTTTAAACTAGTAATAAATAATGTTTTGTTCTAAGCATATTAATGTAAAATACATTATGATATTCGAAGGCTTAGTTTCAAACTCCTATAGGATTTATAGATTATTAATTGACAGTTATTCTTATGGTTCTGTTTTTCGTAGAAACTCAGGTTTGTTTTACAAAACTTATTTTTGCTCTATAGTGGTACTCAAAAAATGTTATGTAGAGAATATTTTTTGATTTTTATAATTTCTATTGATTAAAAATGGTTACCTTTGCACCCTTAATTATGAATAGGGTCGAGCACCCAAAAATTAATTTGTATGCCTGTTAAAATTAGATTACAGAGACATGGTAAAAAAGGAAAACCTTTTTACTGGATCGTAGCAGCAGATGCTAGATCAAAAAGAGATGGTAAATTTCTTGAAAAATTAGGAACTTATAACCCTAATGTAAATCCTGCAAGTATTGACTTAGATATTGATGGAGCTGTAAAGTGGTTACAGAATGGAGCACAACCTAGTGATACTGCAAGAGCTATCTTATCTTATAAAGGAGCTTTACTGAAAAATCATCTTGCTGGAGGAGTAAAGAAAGGAGCTTTAACAGAAGAACAAGCTGAAGAAAAATACCAGGCTTGGGTATCTGAAAAAGAAGGATCTGTTGATGCAAAGAAAGATGCATTAGCAAAAGCTGAAGCGGCAGCAAAAGCTAAAGCTTTGGAGGCTGAAAAAGAAGTTAACGCTAAGCGTGAAGCTGCTGCAAAAGGAGAAGAAGCAGAAGAAACTGTTGCTGAAGCAGAAGTAACCGAAGCTACTGCTACTGCCGAAGCAGAAGTAACTGAAAAAGCTAGCAACGAAGAAGAATAGTTGCATTATTAACGATGAAGAAAGAAGAATGCTTCTATCTAGGTAAAATCGTAAGTAAATTTAGTTTTAAGGGAGAGGTATTGGTTAAATTAGATACCGATGAACCTGAAAATTATACGAAAATGGAATCCGTATTTGTTAATTATAACAATAATCTGGTTCCATTTTTTATTGAAAAATGTTCACTACATAAAAGTGATTTGCTACGTATAAAATTTGAAGATGTAGGTTCTGAAGAAGATGCAGACGACCTTATGAAAGCAGAGTTATACTTGCCACTTACGCTATTGCCAAAACTAGAAGGAAATCAGTTTTATTATCACGAAATAATTGGTTTTACTATTATTGATGTTGTTTTTGGAGAAGTAGGAATTATTAAAGCCATTAATGATACCACCGCTCAAGCTTTATTCGAGGTTGATCGGGATGGTATCGAGATTCTTATCCCTATGAATGATGAGTTTATTGATAAAATCGATAGAGAATCAAAAACGATTACCGTTCATACTCCCGAAGGACTGATTGATTTGTATCTTTAGTTTTGTTTTTTCTTCTAGGCAAATGTTAAGGGTTTATGTTTCTGGATAAATATTAACAGTATGACTAAGCCATTTATATTTAAACACTTCACGATTTATCAGGATCGATGTGCTATGAAAATAGGCACAGATGGAGTATTACTAGGGGCTTGGATTCCAGTTAGCAATACGATTACCTCAATTCTTGATGTAGGAGCAGGAACAGGAGTAATTGCTTTAATGCTAGCACAACGTTCTCAGGCAGAGATTATCGATGCTATAGAAATTGATGCAGATGCGTATGAGCAATCGGTTGAAAATTTTGAAGCTTCACCTTGGGGAGACAGATTATTTTGTTATCACGCCTCTTTTCAGGAATTTGTTGCTGAAATTGATGATCAATATGATTTACTAATTAGTAACCCTCCCTTTTATACAGAAGATTATAAAACTTCTGATATCAAACGGGATATGGCTAGATTTCAAGATGCTCTTCCTTTTGAACACCTGTTGATTGGAGCATCAAGATTACTATCAGATAAAGGGCAATTTGCAATGATTATACCGTATAAGGAAGAATCACATGTTATAGGTATTGCTAGACAGGTAACTTTGTATCCGCATAAGATTACACGAGTAAAAGGTACACCAACTTCAGAAATCAAAAGAAGTCTATTACTGTTTGGTCGTAATCAAATAGAGTTTGAAATCGATGAGCTGATTATAGAAACAAAGCGACATCAATATACTAATGCATATGTTGATCTTACTAGAGAATTTTATCTTAAAATGTAATCCATAAAAAAAGGAAGATATTTACATCTTCCTTTTTCTAAAATTCAATCACTCTATATTTCAATTTATATCACCATAAATCAAAACTTTTTAAGTACTATAAAAGATTTATTCCTCTTTAGAAATCCATTTCCCTTCTGCGTCACAGAAAACTTCAGTTTCTTTTTCACCTTGTTTTAATACTAATTTAAATTCTGAAGCATCTTCTTTAGCTCCAGCACTTTTGATAGTTGCTCCAGCATGATCTTTTGCAACAGCATCAAGAACAGGTTGAGGTAAATTTTCTACAGCGAGGTCTATATATTTTTCCTGAACAGGAGTAGTTATTTCTGTATCTTCATTAGAAGCTACTTCCTGAGCATTCATGTTTTGTGCTCCTACTAATAATCCAAAAGCTAATGCTGGTAATACAAATAAATTTTTCATTGTTATAATTTTAACGTTTTAATAATTTTTATACTATATACAGATTTATATATAGAATAATTATGCCATAAGAGGTAGATGATATTAAGACAAAATATAAATTACTGATTAACAGATTGTTGTAAATGTATATGGATTAACAGTTTTCTTTTTTATTACCTCTTTTATGTAGAAAAAAGAGATAAACTGCGGAAATTATACACAAGTCTTTCATTAGATACCTGAAAATCCGAATGAAGTTTTTATAAACAATACAAAAATCTAATGACAGTGGAATATTCAAACATTTATTCAATAAGTTGTCTTTCGTCCATTTGGGTGAAATTCTAATTTTGATATTATAGCTTGGTTGTTTTGTTATCATTGATTTTGTACATTTTATTACATGAAATCTTTCAGATTTGAGGAGATAGATGAAACTAATTATTGGTTTTTTAAAAAGCTAAATTGATTTTGTCAATAAAATGAATACAATAAATCAATATATTTGAAGATCTTTATGATCAAAAAATAAGAAATGCAATACTAGAATGATCAATTTCTTTAAAAAATTCAAAAAAATTGCTCGCTTTTTTAGCATTACCTACATTTGTTTTGTACTTATATATATGTAGTAATAGTAAATATTTTAAAAGATGAAACCAGATTTATTTCAGGCACCAGATTATTATCAGATAGACGAATTATTGAGTGATGAACATAAAATGGTTCGTGATGCTGCTCGTAGTTGGGTAAAACGAGAAGTTTCTCCTATTATAGAAGATTTTGCACAGCGAGCAGAATTTCCAACACAGATTATTAACGGACTTGCAGAAATCGGTGCGTTTGGTCCATACATTCCCGAAGAGTATGGCGGTGCGGGACTGGATCAAATTAGTTATGGTCTGATTATGCAGGAGATTGAGCGAGGAGATTCTGGTGTGCGATCTACATCCTCTGTGCAATCTTCATTGGTGATGTATCCGATTTGGAAATATGGTTCTGAAGAACAACGAAAAAAATATTTGCCTAAGCTGGCATCGGGAGAGTTTATAGGATGCTTTGGTCTTACAGAACCTGATCATGGATCAAATCCTGGAGGAATGACTACTAATTTTAAAGATAAAGGGGATCATTACTTGCTTAATGGAGCTAAACTTTGGATTTCTAATGCACCTTTTGCTGATATTGCAGTAGTTTGGGCCAAAAATGAAGAAGGAAGAATTCATGGACTTGTAGTAGAGCGTGGTATGGAAGGATTTACGACTCCAGAGACACATAATAAATGGTCACTTCGTGCATCTGCAACTGGTGAATTGATTTTTGATAATGTAAAAGTACCTAAAGCGAATATATTACCTGGTAAAAGTGGTCTTGGTGCACCGTTGGGATGTTTGGATTCTGCTCGATATGGTATTGCTTGGGGGGCGATAGGTGCTGCTATGGATTGTTATGATACTGCTTTGCGATATGCCAAAGAACGCGTTCAGTTTGATAAACCTATTGGGGCAACGCAATTGCAGCAAAAGAAATTAGCAGAAATGATTACCGAAATCACCAAAGCACAATTATTGGCGTGGCGATTAGGAGTATTACGAAATGAGGGCAAAGCTACCAGTGCGCAAATCTCTATGGCAAAACGTAATAATGTAGAAATGGCGATTAATATAGCAAGAGAAGCCAGACAAATCCTTGGAGGTATGGGAATCACTGGTGAGTATAGCATTATGCGTCATATGATGAACCTTGAAAGTGTGATTACCTATGAAGGAACACACGATATACATTTACTAATTACAGGAATGGATATTACTGGGATGCCTGCTTTTAAATAAGTATGATGCAAAAGTATTAGTATCCGATTTAAGATAATACCAATTCTGACCTAAATGTACTCCTATAAAAAGTGTAGTTTTTTGAGTACATTTAGGTCAGATGGAATAAGAACTCTATTCTACAGAAGAGTGATTTTTTCTTGTATTTATTTCTTCTGTAAAGAACCCGAATTTAAACCCTACAGCTTTTACATAGATATAACTATGTTGTTCAGAGTCGTATTCTAAAGGGGCATTTAGTTCTCTCATGATGTTAATGATACGATAGAGTTTTGTTTTTGAAATTCCCATTTTTGCTGCTAGTTCTAGAGGTCTTCCAGTAGCTTTTAAACGAATTAGTTGGTCGATTCGATTCATAAGATCAACATGTTTGATGATAACATTCATAATTGTTTCTTTAGAGTGAAGATTGAATTATAAGTTTAATCCAATATTATATGGGGTTCATACATATCTATGTCACAACATATAAATTTGTTACCTCGTATATCCTGTTTTTTTTTAGATTATATTTTTTTGAGGTTGATTCGTTGTTAGTATTTTGTTTTGAGTACTATAGTATGGATATGATATACCCAAAAGTAAGTGTTGTTAACTATAGTATATAGTACGAGAGAAGAGAATAAAAGATAAGTATTTTATAGAACTGCGTTGGTTTTTTGTTTTAGAATCCTTGCTGGTTTATACAGTTTAATATAAACTGATGTAGGGAGATAGGTAGTATAAATAGAATCAAATTTTTTCTACAGCTTTAAGTAACCTTGTAGCTTTATCTTTATACACTCCATTATAGGTAATGATTTCTTTAAGAAGTGGAATGCTTTTTTTAGGAGTATTTAATTTTAAATAGGTGAGTGATAAGTACCATTTGGTAATTTCATAATATTTACCATTACTTTCAATACCTTTAAATAAAGAAACGGCTTTTTCTTCCTGACCAATATTTAAATAACTATTACCCAGATATAGTTGTAGCGGGTTATCTAAGTTTTGGTGTTTTTCTAATATAATAGCCACAGAATCATAAGCCTTTTTAGCATAATTTTTTATAATGCTTTGCATTTCATTATTAGTACTATTCCGCATTGCATCTTCTACAGGAAAAGGTTTATAATAGGCACTGTATAAATCTTGAGTACTATTCTGTTGATTGGTGTATGTATACCAAAATAGCATTCCTACACCCAATAGTATAGCGATGGATGCTGCAATTTTCCAATAGGAAGCAGAAACCGAAGCAGAAGGATTACTTTGTTCTTCTTTGATGGTAGCACTAATCCGCATTAATTTTTCTTTAAAATCTAAAGTATCCCGATCACTTAAGATTTTATGCAAAATCCTATGCTTTTCAACTTCCTCTTGTAACTCTGGATTGATAGCTAATTCTTTTTCAAAAGCTAATATTTCGTCTTCAGGCATGGTATGTGTAAGGTACCCTTCTATTTTTTCGAATATTTCGGGAGTTCTTTCCATACTATAATTCTTTTTCAGGGTTTAATTGTAACTCCTGATATGTAGGATCCTTTTCGATCATTTTGATTAGACATCGCTTGCATTTGAATTTTTTCTTTCGAGTATATCCTTCAGAATATCCTGTAATACGTGCAATTTCTTTCATACTTTTTCCTTCAAAAAGTAAACTCAATACTTCACGACATGCACCACTTAGTTTTAGGAAATGTCTGCGATACACATATTCTCGTTCTTTATATTCTATATCTTCAATCACTGTAGAATTACTTATTCCTATATCCTCAGGAAATTGATCTATAGTGCTCATTTTTTTGTTTTTTCGTAATCTGTTTCTCCATATATTTTTACAAATCCCATAAAAATAGGTTCGTAATGAAGAATGCAACTCCAGAGAATCCGTTTTTAATTTTTGATATACAAAAATCAATGCGTCCTGAAACACATCTTCTGCATCTTCTTCATTGCCAGAATTTTGTAGGATGTACTGTCTTATATATGGTAGGTTTTTTTTATAAAACGTAATAATGATAACCTCATTTCCAGAGACAATACCTTCCAAAATTTTGTAATCCTCGTTAGTATTCATAGGTTCACGTACTATAATAACTGATTATTACCTTTGGGCGATGTTAAGTTTGTTGTAAAAATAACAATTTTAGCTTCTATATTATTAATAACATAGGCAAATAATTAAGAATGTAAAACTATATATCACTAGTATCTGATAAAAAGAGCATAGATCACTTCGCTTATAGAAACCAAAACAAAGACAAATAGACATTTCTTTGAAAATTACCTAATTTATTATTAAAATAATCTATCACATCATCAACACTTCTTGTTATACTACTTCATGAGAAGAATATATCTTTTCTTGATGGTATACTTTTTAAAGAATGAGATGCTTTTGAAAATCAAT
>CAKMZM010000086.1:0-9428 GCA_929200365.1 uncultured Flavobacteriaceae bacterium
CAACAAAGTTAGAGTGTTGCTTTCGTAATACAGATTATAAACATAAGGGCTAAGAAGATATTTCTTTACACAACGAAGGCATTTCCTAACACTAAGAAGGTATCTCCTCTATTTTAGTACATGACAAAAATTAACTGTGAATAGTAATACGCCTAATAATTTTATGGTTTATCAAGACCTCACAGGTCTCTAAGATCTGTGAGGTCTGCGAAACAAAAATTTAATAACACCCTAATAATCAATAAACTAAGTGTTTATCCTGATTTTTTATCATGTACTTAGCTCCTCTATAAGGTAAGCAATGGTTTCATTTTACCATAAAACAGGAAGAGAAAAAAGTGTTTTAATAGTAAACAAAAATCCTTTCTGAACATTCAGAAAGGATTTTTATAAAGAAGTGATTTAATTTTTTTTGATTCTGGCGAAAAAAGTTATTTTTTCTTCTCTTCAGTTTCCTTCTCTTTAATTTTTAAACCAACCTTACGTACAGTGTCGTACATTATAGGTGTTGCTATAAACAACGATGAATAGGTTCCTACTACAACACCAATAATTAATGAAAACATAAATCCTCTTAATGGTACTGCGAATATAAAGATTGCAATAAGTACTAATAAGGTCGTTAAAGATGTATTTAATGTACGACTTAATGTACTATTTAAAGCCCCATTAACATTCTTATTTAATGCCCAAGAAGTATGTTCATTTAAGAACTCTCTAATTCTATCAAATACAACCACGGTATCATTTAATGAGTACCCAATTACAGTAAGTATTGCTGCGATAAATGCTTGGTCGATCTCCATGTTAAATGGCATAAACTTATAAGTTAGCGAGAATATCCCAAGTACTATCAATACATCATGGAATACTGCTGCAACTGCTCCTAAACTAAACTGCCATCTGCTAAATCGTAATAAGATATATAAGAATACTACAATTAATGACCCTAATACAGACCAAAAAGCTGCTTTTTTAATATCATCGGCAATTGTAGGCCCAACCTTCATAGAAGACATAATCCCTACTTGTTTATCATCGCCTCCATTTGCGAATTCATCATACGTTAAACCATCTGTTAAGTACGGTTTTAAAGCCGTAAATAATTTGTTTGAAATCTCGGCATCTACTTCTTCGCCTGTTTCATCAACTTTATACTTTGTGGTAATCTTTAACTGGTTATTTGCTCCATAGGTTTTTGCCTGCGCACTTTCGAATGCTACCACAAGGTCTTTCTCTACAGTAGTAGGAACTACATCTTTTGCAAAACGCACTGTGTATGTTCTACCTCCAACAAAATCGACTCCTGCATCTAATCCCTGCGTAAATAATGATCCCAATCCTCCTAGAATAATAATCCCAGAGATGGCATAAGCAATTTTTCTTTTCTTTAAGAAATCAATATTAACATTCTTAAATAAGTTCTTTGTTACTCCTGTAGAAAAAGCAAGTTCTTTACCATTTTTACCATAACCATTAATAAATAATCTAGTTACAAAAATAGCTGTAAACAAAGAAGTTAAAATACCTATTAATAAAGTAGTAGCAAACCCTTTAATTGGTCCTGTACCGATAACTAATAAAATAAGACCTGTAAGACCTGTAGTTATGTTTGCATCAAGTATTGATGATAGTGCATTGCTAAATCCGTCTTTTATTGCATCTACCTGAGATTTCCCTTTTGCCAGTTCTTCTCTAATTCGTTCAAATATTAATACATTTGCATCTACCGACATACCTATGGTTAATACGATACCTGCAATACCAGGAAGTGTTAATACGGCTTTTAACCCTGCTAATACTCCAAAAATGAATAAGATATTAACCACCAAGGCTACATCTGCAAAAAGTCCTGCTTTACCATAATAAAATATCATCCAGATCAGAATCAACACTAGTGCTATTGCAAAAGACATGATACCACTATCAATAGCTTCTTGACCTAATGAAGGCCCAACTATTTCTGCTTGAATAATATCTGCCGAAGCTGGTAATTTACCTGCTCGTAGCACATTTGCTAAATCCTGACCTTCTTCAATAGAAAAATCACCAGTAATTTCACTTCTTCCTCCACTTATTGCCCCAGTAGTAACGCCAGGAGCTGAGTATACAATATCGTCAAGTACTACAGCAATCTGGCTTCTCTGATTAAAAGCTCTGCCTGTCATTTCTTCCCATTTTTTAGCACCTTTACCATCCATTTGCATAGTTACTGTAACTACTCCTACCTGGCTATATTCTTGTCTTGCATCTGTAATCACATCCCCTCCTAATTCGGGAGTATTGTCACGATTTCCTTTTATTGCATATAATTCTAAAAGTTCAGAATCTTTTTCAGCCTTACCCCATGCAAACTTCACAAAACGTTGTTCTACAGGTAATAATGCTCTAATTTTGGGATCATTAAGATATCCTATAAATTGATCTGCATTCTTCTTCTCTACAATAGCTATTACAGGGCCTCCTTGTCTTCCTTGCCCTGCTAATAAATCAAATAATGGATTTACCTGTGCTTCAATATCTGTAGAATCTTCTGCATTTTCTAACAAATCATCGATAAGATCATCTGCATTTGCTTTTGTAGAATCTACTTTAGCTGTATCTACCTGTACAGAATCTGCGACTATTTCATTAGTTTCTGTAACTTCTTCTGTTATTTTCTTTGCACCTTCTAGATCTTTTTTAATTAAATCATTAGCAGCAACTAGGTAATTAAATACTTCTTCCATTTTATATACATCCCAGAATTCTAGTTGGGCTGTACTCGTAACTAAACCTCTTACTCTTTCAATATCCTTAGCACCAGGAAGTTCTACTAATATACGACCTGATTCTCCTAAACGTTGGATATTAGGTTGAGTAACTCCAAATTTGTCAATACGTTTACGTAATACCTGAAGTGCAGATGCTACAGACTCATCAACTTTACGTCTTAAAACAGGTTTAACCTGATCGTTGGTCATATCATAAGTGATATCATCACTTAGGTTTTTATTCGCAAAAATATCTGGAGATGCTAATTTTGCATCTGGAATTTTTTCAAATTCAGTAAAGAAATCATCGATATAGTCATTTTGACTATTTTTCTGTATTTCATTTGTAGCTAATAGGGCTTGGTTAAATGATGGATCTTTAGATTTATTTGCCAACCCACTTAAAATGTCTTTTACAGAGATTTGTAAAATAACATTGATTCCCCCTTTAAGGTCAAGTCCTTTATTAAGTTCTTTACCTTTTGCATCATTGTAGGTTATACCAGCAAAGATTTCTTCTTTACCAATAGAATCTAAATAATTTTTTTCTGCAATTTCTCTTAATTTTGAGTAGTTTTCTACGTTATTGGGATATTTTTGCTGTGCATAAGTTTCAGCTTCTGTCTCTTTTGTGTAAGTCATAAATGTATATGACAATTGGTAAATACATACCAAGCCAAATAAAATAGCAAACACTCTAACAAGTCCTTTATTTTGCATTGTTTATTTATTTTGGTCAAACCTATTAAAACGAGTAATTGTATAATATACTCAAGGTTTGACAATTATTTTTAATGATTTAATACTGTGTGATTGAGCTTTATCAAACTATTGACAAGAGCTCTATTTTAAAATATGGTAGTTTTTAGGAATTTCTTAAAAGCTGTAAATTCCAATCAAGAGATGGGTCCGGCTCTTACTTCTGGAATATTATGTGAAGTGCGGTCTATTGCAATTGCAATAGTTGTATTTACTTTTTGGGCTATTTTTACAAGCCTATCTATATAATCGGTATCAATTCTTTTAACAAAACTATACGAGTTAGAACCAGAATATCCATCGCGTTCATGTTTTACTTCTAAAACATACTTCTCATTAAAGTCAGCATCAAAATCTGTACTTTTCTGGATTTCATAAACATCGAGATTATAGTCTTTAGAATTTTTATTTAAAGGAAACTGATCGCCATCTTCGTTTTGATCATAAAAAATATGATCCAGGGCGACATCATGTGCTTCAGAAAGTATACTTTTTATGTACTCTACATTTGCATCGCTATAGTAAGCAATTGTAAGCTTACCGTTTTTTAACCCCTTTGATACTTTGGTATGTTGAACTCCTATCGATTTCAATTGTTTTTTCACAATTGAAATCGCATTTTGAGCTTCTACAGAAGTAACTTCAACATCAACAAACTCTAATACAATTTCCTGATTGGGTACTACGGTTTGCTGCTGAATAACAACAAGCGTTGCTAAAGCAGAAATTAAAATCCCGAAGTACCATTTTTTCTTCATGCGGCAAATATAAAAAAATTAAAACTGCATTTCTAAAGTCTTCAAATAAATATCTATTGCAATCTTCGACATCAAAACGTATAAGTTTCAACTTTGGTATGTATCACTATTCAAAAAACATCAAAACCGAGACTTGTTCTATTGTAAAGATTTTATTAATTAGAGAAAATCGTATTTCTACACTACAGTAAAAACAATATGAGCTGCTTTTTTTAAGCAGCTCATATTAAATTTATTTATTAAGATATATTATAACTCTAATAAACCATTTGTTTTCTTAACACCTTCTGCACTTTCTGCAAGTTTAGTTTTTTCTGCATCGTTAAGTTCTATTTCTACAATCTTCTCTATTCCATTTCTACCTAATACAACTGGGGCACCGATACAAAGGTCATTTAATCCATACTCTCCTTCTAACAAAGTAGAGCAAGGGAAAATTTTCTTTTGATCACAAGCAATTGCCTGTACTAATCCTGATACTGCTGCTCCTGGTGCATACCATGCAGAGGTTCCTAATAGCTTGGTTAGTGTAGCTCCACCAACCTTAGTATCTGCAGCTACTTGTTCTAATCTATCATCAGAGATAAATTCTGAAACAGGCACACTATTTCTTGTTGCCAATCTTGTTAACGGTACCATACCTTTGTCACTATGACCACCGATAACCATTCCATCTACATCAGATATAGGAGCTTCCAGTGCTTCTGCCAATCTATACTTAAAACGAGCACTATCCAAAGCACCACCCATACCTATAATTCTATTTTTAGGAAGATTAGTTGTTTTATGTACCAAATAGGTCATTGTATCCATAGGGTTACTAACTACAATAATAATTGCATTAGGAGAGTGTTCTATCAAACTAGAAGAAACACTTTTTACAATTCCCGCATTAATTCCTATCAATTCTTCGCGTGTCATTCCTGGTTTACGGGGAATCCCTGAAGTAATTACAGCAATATCACTTCCTGCAGTTTTAGAATAATCTCCTGTTGTACCCGTGATCTTGGTATCAAACCCATTTAAAGAGGCTGTTTGCATCAGATCCATCGCTTTTCCTTCTGCATATCCTTCTTTAATATCTAACAGGACTACTTCTGAAGCAAAATTCTTTATTGCTATATATTCAGCACAACTAGCACCCACTGCACCAGCTCCTACTACTGTAACTTTCATGATCTATTTTTTTGAATGTAATTAAACTTATTTGTTCCGCGAAAATACAAATTCTTTAATGAATTCATTAACAAACAGAGTGTTAATTACCAACCAAAATTAAGTCCCAGAGAAAGGTTATTATAGTTTTGTAATGTATAATCAATATTAGCTGAAAAAATACCATATTGTACTTTTGCACCAATTGATGCTTTAACTCCTTTTGCTTTATTTTTTACACTTATGGGGTCGATTACAGTTTCTGAAGCCAATGGACCATTTTGAATTTGATAGGTTCCTAATAAATCTGCATCACTCGAACCAAAATAATATCCTAGTCCTCCATAAAAGTTTAAAACTGGTAATTTGGTAGACACAACACTCGTAAGCAACCACGAATTAGTATTTAAGCGCACTTCCTGATCAGCACCTTCTATTCCACTACTGGCATTAATATCATAAAAACCTTTTACATTAGTATATCCTAATAAACCTGATAATCTAACAGGCCATCTTTTTAACGGAAAAACCCAATCGGTAAACTCATGTTGAAAAGCAACACCATACAATTGTATTTCAGCATCCTGTACTGCTTTGATTCTGGGTAAAAATCTAAGTTTTATTTCAGTACTTTTTATCAATCCCATTGATCCTTGAATAAATCCGCTTGGCAAAGAGTTAATTTCAGAGTCTCCTATACCATCTGGTAAAACAACTTCTAATTCTGTAGCTTGACCTTGATTTATTACCACTACTATTTCTTCTTGGTTTACACCTAATGCATTTGCAACAGTCTGAAAAGCTTCTCCATTTCTATATGTTAGGTCTGTGTATTCCAGCGTATATAAAACAAAGGATTGTTTTTCTTCTCTTACAAAAGAAAGGTTACCTACAATTCCTGCTTCGAAGTGCCATAATTTCTTTACTTCTGCTGTGTTATACCAGCCATTTGACATAGCGTTTACTAAAGATTCTCCTGCAGGCGCAAAATAATCTTTACTAAACCTCTCAGCATTTTCAATTCCTATTTGAATAATTTGATCAATATCTGTTTGCGAAAACGTGACAGGACCTAGAAATAATACTAATAGCAAAGTATATTTTTTCATAAGATTTGGATTTATTAGGCGTTGCAATATAAAAAAAATCCGCTATACCTAATTATAGCGGATCTTAAATATAATTTTTAATTATTGTTTATGCATCAATATTTGCATATACTGCATTCTTTTCTATAAATTCTCTACGAGGTGGTACTTCATCCCCCATTAGCATAGAAAATATACGATCTGCTTCTGTAAGGTTATCAATTGTTACTTGTCTCATGGTTCTAAATTCTGGATTCATAGTAGTATCCCAAAGCTGTTCTGCATTCATCTCTCCAAGACCTTTATATCGTTGTATTTTTGAGTTTTCTCCAAATTCTTTTACGATCAAATCTCGTTGATCATCATTCCATGCATATTGTTTTTTGGCTCCTTTTTTCACCAAATATAATGGTGGTGCAGCAATATAAATATGTCCAGCTTCAATAAGTTCCTTCATATAGCGGAAAAAGAATGTTAATATCAATGTAGAAATATGACTACCATCGACATCGGCATCACACATAATTACAATTTTATGATAACGTAATTTTGATAGATTTAATGCTTTACTATCTTCTTCTGTTCCGATAGTGACACCTAATGCTGTAAAGATGTTTTTGATTTCTTCGTTTTCAAAGACCTTATGATGCATTGCTTTTTCTACATTCAAAATTTTACCTCGTAGTGGAAGAATTGCTTGAAACATACGATCACGTCCTTGTTTTGCTGTCCCCCCCGCAGAGTCTCCCTCAACCAAAAACACCTCGCATAATGCGGGATCTTGCTCAGAACAGTCAGAAAGTTTACCAGGCAAACCTCCAATACTCATAACCGATTTACGCTGTACCATTTCACGAGCTTTTTTGGCAGCGTGACGTGCCTGAGCAGCAAGTATTACTTTTTGAACAATTGTTTTTGCATCATTTGGGTTCTCTTCAAGATAATTCTCAAGCATTTCTGAAACAGCTTGCGAAACTGCAGAGGTAACTTCTCTATTTCCTAATTTGGTTTTTGTCTGTCCTTCAAATTGTGGTTCTTGAACTTTTACTGAAATAATAGCTGTTAATCCTTCACGAAAATCATCTCCTGCAATCTCGAATTTTAATTTATCCAGCATACCTGAAGCGTCTGCATACTTCTTAAGTGTAGCTGTTAGACCTCTTCTAAAACCCGATAAATGCGTTCCTCCTTCATGTGTATTAATATTATTCACATAAGAGTGTAAATTTTCTGCATAAGAGTCGTTATAAATCATAGCAACTTCTACCGGAATGTTATTTTTTTCACCTTCCATAGAAATCACATCTGCTATAATAGCACTACGACTTGTATCTAGAAATCGTACAAATTCTTTTAATCCTTCTTCAGAAAAGAAGGTCTCTGAAACGTCATTGCCTTTATCATCTTGGTGACGTTTATCTGTTAATACAATTGTTATTCCCTTATTAAGGTACGCCAATTCACGCATACGACTTGCTAAAGTATCATAATTATACTCTAATGTTTGCTGAAAAATTGTAGGATCTGGTCTGAAAGTAACTATGGTACCATTAAAATCTGTATCTCCTGTAGATTTAACAGGATATAGTGGTTTTCCTTTTTCATATTCCTGTTCCCATACTTTACCATCTTTATGAACAGTTGCGTGCAAATGATCTGATAATGCATTCACACAAGATACTCCTACCCCATGAAGACCACCAGAAACCTTATAAGAGTCTTTATCAAATTTCCCTCCTGCTCCTATTTTGGTCATTACAACCTCTAGAGCAGAAACACCTTCTTTTTTATGTATACCTACAGGAATTCCTCTACCATTATCCCGAGTAGTAACAGAATTATCTTCATTGATAGTTACCTGTATAGCATCACAATGCCCAGCTAGTGCTTCATCAATCGAGTTATCTACTACCTCATATACCAAATGGTGTAATCCTCTAGACCCAACATCACCAATATACATTGATGGACGCATACGCACATGCTCCATCCCTTCGAGTGCCTGAATACTATCGGCGGAGTAATTTTTCTTATTAGCTTCTTCGCTCATAAAATCCCTTAATTAATTATTTTATTTTTTTGACAACAAACAAAGATAAAAAAAGAGTAAAAGGATCAAAGAGTTTTACTAAGAAGGATTTAACGAGTTATCAACAATTAATTAAGAGTGTAGTACTAGAAAAACAAAAAAAGCTCTTAAAAACGATAAAAATATGCTTAGAATGAATTTAAGGCTTATTTATATTCTATGAAGAATGATTTCAATTTGCGAAATTTATAGTTTTTATCGCAGTAAATTACAACGTTTATGATAATATCTTGATATCTGTACATGCTAAAAATAAGTAGAGGTCTAGTAGACCTCTACTTATTTTTAGCATGTATTATTTTTAAGGATATTATTTGGTTTCATCTTCCAAATTCATTCATAAAACCATCTGTTTCAACCCCATCATCTATTTTCATGTTTTTTTCTCCCAAGATAGTTATTACTCCTTGCCTGATTCCTTTTATGAATAACACCTGAACTCGTTCTTCCTCTTTGATTTCATAATCATAAGTACCACTTTTCAAACCACTATGTGTATTTTTTGGTCCTTGAGTTATGATTTTATTCTCAACAATCAATTTTCCAGTTGTTTCATTAAAAGTCCACAGCACCTCTCCTTTAGTATAATCAAGATGTATTCCTTGAAGTCCACCACTTACATTTTTCAAATTCCAGATGCCATTAATTGTCTTTTCTTTTTCTCCAGAATTATCATCATCATTATGACAACTTGTTAGCATTCCAAATGTAGCAATAACCACCAGAGTTAAAACTTGTAATTTCATAATTGTTATCTTTTTTATTTTCTATACTTATGAGATGTTTTATTTTTTAATTGGTTGCGTGTTATGACTATAAAAAAGGT
>CAKMZM010000086.1:9528-13807 GCA_929200365.1 uncultured Flavobacteriaceae bacterium
ACTTATGAGATGTTTTATTTTTTAATTGGTTGCGTGTTATGACTATAAAAAAGGTTCTGAAAATATTTCCCCAGAACCTTACATTTCAATTGACTCAACTTTCAGCTAGAATGAGTTATAATTTTTATCATATCATGACATCACCATAAGCCTCTTCATGCACATTGGCAATAGCTCTACCACTTGGGTCATTCATATTTTTAAAAGCTTCATCCCATTCTAAAGCAATTTTTGTACTACATGCTACGGATGGTTCTTGAGGAACACTTAATGCCGCAGTATCACTAGGAAAATGTTCTTCAAAAATAGTACGATAGTAAAATTCTTCTTTGTTTTGAGGAGTTTGTATTGGGAATCTAAAATGTGCATTTGCCATTTGTTTATCTGTAACTTCGACCTCAACAATTTCTTTCAATGTATCAATCCAGCTATATCCTACTCCATCAGAGAATTGTTCTTTTTGTCTCCATACTACACTTTCTGGCAAATATGATTCAAAAGCTTTACGAATTACCCATTTTTCCATTCTCTCTCCATTAATCATTTTATCTTTTGGGTTGATTCGCATTGCTACATCCATAAACTCTTTGTCCAAAAATGGTACTCGCCCTTCAATTCCCCATGCGGCAAGCGATTTATTTGCTCGTAAACAATCATACATATGCAATTTATCGAGCTTGCGTACAGTTTCTTCATGAAATTCTTTTGCGTTTGGTGCTTTATGAAAATATAAATATCCTCCAAAAATCTCATCAGCTCCTTCTCCCGACAGCACCATCTTTACTCCCATAGATTTAATAACTCTAGCCATCAAATACATTGGAGTCGAAGCTCTTATGGTCGTTATATCATAGGTTTCTAAATTATAGATCACATCTTTTATTGCATCAAGACCTTCTCGAATAGTAAATTTTATTTCGTGATGTATGGTTCCTATATGATCGGCTACTTTTTGTGCGGCTTCTAAATCTGGAGATCCTTCTAATCCTACTGAAAACGAATGTAATTTTGGCCACCATGCATCTTTGGTATCACCAGATTCTATTCGTTTTTCTGAATATTTTTTTGCTATAGCCGAGGTTACTGAAGAATCTAATCCCCCAGATAGCAGAACACCATAAGGAACATCAGACATTAATTGTCTATGAACAGCTGCCTCAAGAGCCTCTCTAAGTTCAGCTATACTGGTTTGGTTTTCCTGCACTGCTTCATAATCAGACCAGTCCCTAATATACCACTTTTTTGGCTCTCTTTCTTCACTGGATAAATAATGTCTTGGAGGGAATAATTCTATTTTGGTACAAACTCCTTCAAGAGCTTTTAACTCAGATGTTACATAGAAAGTACCGTTTTGATCCCACCCCATATAAAGAGGAATAATCCCCATATGATCTCTGGCAATGAGATACGTATTCTTTTCTACATCATATAGTGCAAAAGCAAAAATACCGTTAAGATCATCTAAGAAATCTGCCCCTTTTTTCTCATATAGTGCTAAAATTATCTCGCAATCAGATTCTGTTTGAAAATCATAAGTTCCTTCAAACTGTTTACGAAGCTCTCTATGATTATAAATTTCTCCGTTAGCTGCTAATACCAATTTATTATCTGCACTAAACAGTGGTTGTTTACCAGAAACCGGATCTACTATAGCCAATCTTTCATGAGCTAATATTGCATTTTTGTTAGAGTATATCCCACTCCAATCTGGTCCTCTATGTCTAATTTTTCTTGACATTTCTAGTAATTGAGGTCGTAATATCTCTGAATCTTGCTTTATATCAAAAGCACAAACAATTCCACACATACTTCTTCTTTTTCTATTAATTTGAAAGCCCAAATATTAGTTTATAGTTTCAAAACAAAAACAATAAACACATTATTACTTACATATTAAAACAAAAATTACAAAAAACAACAAAAAAAAGAAACTTAAAAAAGATCATAATCTTATATATCCTATCAAATTGTTATCTCAAACATTTAACACAATTTATAGACTCGATTAACATTTGAATTGTAAGCTCAATAATATCTTTACGTCTCATCATAAAAATTAAAATCACATTATGAAAAAATCACTCGTATTAGCTATTATTATGTTTTTGGGTACGTTATCTACTGTGAACTCTCAAAAATTTGCTGAGTTACAAAAAAGTCCAACTGATATTTCTTATGCAAAGAAAGACAGAAATGCCAAACCAGAAATTAAAGTTGTCTATAGTCGTCCACAAAAGAAAGGGCGTAAAATTTTTGGTAGTCTGGCTGCGTATGATAAAATATGGAGAACTGGTGCTGATGAAGCAACTGAAATAAGATTCTCTCAGGATGTAAAAATGGGAGATAAAACTATCAAAGCAGGAACATATTCATTATTCACTATCCCTGGTGAAAAAGAGTGGACTATTATTATAAATTCTGACTTAGATAGTTGGGGAGCTTATTCTTATGATAAAAGTAAAGATGTGGCCAGAATTAATGTCCCAGTTGGAAGTGGTGACGAATTGGAAGTTTTTTCTATAGCTTTCAAAAAAGTAGATAATGGATATCACATGGTAATGGGATGGGATACTACTCGTGTAGAAGTACCTTTTTATTTATAAAAATTAAGAATTATAAAAGTTGATGCTATAGTATTGATTAAATTAATGCTCGCAAAAAATAGCTATTTCTTAATCAATTAATTGTCCCTAGTAGTTGGGATTGTACTTCATAGCAATACTACGCGAAGTAACAAAAAGATAAAAATTGAATGAAAAAGAGCATTTTTATAGCGAATTGAAAAAAAATGTAAACCAATTCTATAAAAAAGCTTGAAGCACTATAGGTTTCAAGCTTTTTTAAATTTATTTTCGATTATTTCTCTTTTCTAACAGAAATAATAAATTCTTTTCTTACCTATGAATAGCATGACCAGATGCTCTAGGTAATTCTTTCAAAAAATCCATTACAATTCTATAATTTAATCTAAATCTCGTGTAAAATAGCCCCATATGTTATAATTAAAATTAATAATATTTTGTTCAAATATAACATCGATATAACTCGATGTCAATAAATTTATATAATTTTTAGATATAAATAAGGATTTTTCCGACAACAGGCACAAAAAATCAAAAATTTAAAAAATAGTTTTAATATTTTCTCCTTTCGCACAAAGATATCGGGGTAATTTCCCTCGTTTTATCCTAGTAAATATGTTTTAAATCTCATTTTTAATCTCCTTAAGCTTTTAAAAAATCTATCTATACATTGCTAGAAGCCGATAAAGTTGTCTCAAAAAAAGTTTTCAATGCTTTTTATATCAATGAACTCATATAAACTTGTTATACAAAGATAGTACCTACTTTATTTGAGTCATAAAAATTAACATTATCAAAGCAAAGTTTTAGACATAAAGCAAGATAACAACGCCATATTATCTAAAACAATATTCAACATGTTAAATATTAGAGTTTTTTCTTACAAATAAAATGATGTTTTAGGGGTTTTTTCCCCTGTTTCTCCTTAAAGTCTATTCAGATAAGTTTCTAAAACATGTACATATTATATATCACATTTGACTTTTTTTCTACTTAATAATTACAAAAATTAGTAAGAGATTATTCTTAAAAACAATCTCTTAATTAAGGATCTAAAAAACAAAACAATTGGTAATAACAAACCAGCATATTGATTATCTATTGATTGCATATCGAGATGCTTTTGGGAGATCTTTTAAAAAACTAATTACTATGTTAAAACTTAATCCGAAAATAGAGGCGAAATTTTTCATAACTTTTTGATTTTAATTACACTTACAACTTTATCTTATTTAATTACACTTACAAATTTAGTTCATATCTGCATTTGTAAATACAAAAAATCGTCAATTGACTTATAGCTGTAGTTAAAACAACATTTTCATTCGACGAAAGGTAAATATCATCTTCAAAAATCAAAAAGCTCATGAAACGAAGCTATAAAGAGTCTTATATTTTCATTCTATACTCACCGTAACACAATAATTATCAATTACTTGGTTTTTTATTCAAAAGCTCTAAGAATCAAACTGATGAATTTTTTTAAGGGATATTTAAGTATTTATGAGTTTGAAGAGAAACTTTCCATTTTGGATTTTTCATCACATAATCTACAATCAGAGGAATGATTTTTTCGCGAACACTCCATTCGGGCTGAAGATATAACATACAATTATCAGAAACTTTATCTGCTTGTTTTTCGGCAAATTCAAAATCACTTTTGTTATAAACGATGCATTTTAATTCATCTGCCTTTT
>CAKMZM010000087.1 GCA_929200365.1 uncultured Flavobacteriaceae bacterium
TGGAATTTTTACATTTATCTGAAAATCAATTAACGGCTATCCCTCAGGAAATTGGAAACCTGAATAAATTGGAAACGTTAAATTTATCTAAAAACCAATTAACTTCTATCCCCCAAGAAGTGTGTGATCTGAAAACAAAATATAATACAGTAATCGAATTAGATTCTGGAATAACATGCCCGTAATTTAAACAGTTTTTAAGATTATCAAAATTAAGCTCATAGAAATATTTCTATGAGCTTATTTTGATTAATCTGTTTATTGCATATATTTTGTATAATGATTTTTGGCTCAAATGCTAATTTTTTATCTTCTTCAAAAAAAATAGTTTTCAATAGCAATTTGTTTTTGAATATTGAGCTTTATAATCATTATTACAGTTACTTATGAGCATCTTAAAAATAATGCATTTAAGCATGTTTAAACATGCTCTTAGCCATTAGTAAATTGCACTAAGCTAATAGCAAAAGGGTGTACGACAAATTTCCCTTTTCAAAGATATTGGCATCTTAACTTCCCAAAGCAAAACTAACTCCTTCCCTTCGGGAAGGTTGGGATGGGATGTGTAAAACATAAAAGAAAGAGATCGTTAACTTTTCATGTTTCTATGAAAAAAGGGAAATTTGTCGTACACC
This sequence comes from uncultured Flavobacteriaceae bacterium, assembly GCA_929200365.1. GTDB lineage: Bacteria > Bacteroidota > Bacteroidia > Flavobacteriales > Flavobacteriaceae > Aquimarina. The sequence continues at coordinate 636 of CAKMZM010000087.1, forward strand.
CAAGCAAAATGCACTAAAATACATAGTTTTAACTATTTTTGAGACCAACAAAAAGTTTAAATGAGTTTATATATAAGTAAAATACATTTACTTTTGTGTAAAATCAGAATTCTGTGACTTTTCGAGATTTAAATTTAAGCACACAACTCCTCAATGCCCTTGATGATTTAGGGTTTGAGACTCCTACTCCTATCCAGGAAAAAGCTTTTGCTCCTGTAATGTCGGGAAAAGATATTGTAGGCATTGCACAAACCGGTACAGGTAAAACCTATGCCTATATGCTTCCGATTTTAAGGATGCTCAAATATTCTGTACAACAAAACCCAAGAGTATTGGTGTTGGTGCCTACAAGAGAACTTGTTGTACAGGTAGTTGATGAAATAGAAAAGCTTACAACCTATATCAATGTGCGTATAACTGGTGTATATGGAGGTACAAACATCAACACACAAAAACAAGCCGTTTCGCAAGGATTAGATATTGTAGTTGCTACTCCGGGGCGTTTATACGACCTGGCAGTGAGCAGAGCTTTGCAATTAAAATCTATTCAGAAACTAGTGATCGACGAAGTTGATGTGATGATGGATTTGGGGTTCAGGCATCAACTGATGAATATTTTTGATATCCTTCCGCAGCAGCGACAAAACATTATGTTTTCGGCTACAATGACAGAAGAAGTCGAACGAATTATCTCTGAAATCTTTATTCACCCCAAAAAAGTTTCTATTGCCAAAAGCGGGACTCCTCTTGAAAACATCAAACAATATGGATATCAAACTGCTAATTTTTACACCAAAGTAAATCTTCTGGAATATTTACTAAAGGATAATACTCAATTTCAAAAAGTATTAGTATTTGTAAGTAACAAAAGAATGGCAGATCGGTTATTTGACCGATTCGAAAATACGTTTCCCAATCAATGTGCAGTAATCCATTCTAATAAAACTCAAAATTACAGGTTGCGCAGCATTGAGCAATTTGAAACAGGTGAACATCGTATCCTGATAGCTACAGATGTTATGGCCAGAGGATTAGATATTGATGACATCACACATGTGATCAATGTAGATACTCCCGGGTATCCCGAGAATTATATGCATCGTATTGGTCGAACAGGTCGTGCACAAAAAGAAGGAGTTTCGTTGGTTTTAACGACGCAAAAAGAACAAGAGTTTCTTGATGCTATTGAAAGTTTGATGGAAATGAAGGTCGAATTGATTGAATTTCCGGAAGATGTAGAAATTTCGAAAGAACTTACTCCCGAAGAACAACCCAAAGTTAAAGAAATTAACAACCCTCATAAACGACCAAATGATGAGGTTGGAGCTTCTTTTCATGAAAAGGCAGCAAAAAATAAAAAAGTAAATCTGGGAGGTTCATATCAACGAGAGATTAAAAAAAAATACAAAAAACCTAAAACCAAAGGGGATAAGATCTATAATTTGAGGAATAAGAAAAAAAAGAAATAAACTACCTCGGGACAAGCCTGATTAAGTTTCAAAAAAACAAGGGAAGCCTTGATTTTATATACACTTCGATAGGCTAAGCGTGACATCAAGTTTCTATTTCTCTTAACTAAATGACATTGGGTATTATCTCCTAAAAGACTAAACACCTATCGGCATAAAGCCCATAGGTTTATATTTTGACTTGGCTCTAGTTTATAATAGCGTTGATAGTTACAAAAACATGTATTTGGTTGATTTCAATATATTTATGCGTCCCAAAAGGAAGGACTTTTAGCTCCCTTCCTTTTGGGAAGGGCTGGGGATGGGATATACTGAGTTTTGATAAAATTAATCAATGTTATTATAAACTAGAGCCTTTGACTTAAGTTACCTTGGAAGTGCTCATTACTAAAAAAAAATAACTTAGTAGTTTTGTAACTCTCAAAAATATAAAGCAGTGCTATAGTCTTTGCCTAGATCGATATCAACAATGTGATTAATAGCAATCACTAATATCCAATTATTGTAATTCTGGAGCATAATAAAAATTAGCGGGGACTCCTCCTGTGTGCCAAAATAAAATATTTGATTTAGAAATTTTCTTTTGTTTTATATAATCCAACATCCCATAAAAAGCCCTACCTGTATATACAGGATCTAGCACTATACCTTCGTGTTTGGCAAGTGTATTAATAGCAGTTTTTTCATTTTCTCCAACAATACCATATCCTTTTGTATCATACCCCTCAATTAGAGCACAATCTTTAAGTTGATATGTTTTTTTAATTCCAAGGTTTTCTTTTCCTTCATTAATAATCTTCAGAACTATAGTGTCTAGTGATTTTTCTTTGGTAAAAGTTTTGTCAATACTTATAGGCATCAATGTTGTTTGAAGTTCAAATAAATCAATCCCCATGGTTAATCCTGCCTGCATTCCTCCAGAACTAGAAGCAAAGAATATGTAATCGATATTCAAGTTTTTGGATATTAATTGACTTTTTAGTTCTTTTACAGCATTCACAAAACCTAAGGCTCCCATAAAGTTTGAACCACCATAAGGAATGATATAACATTTTTTTCCTTCAGCAATTAGTTTTGATTTCAGGATGCCAATATCTTCACCTTTTCTATTTTGCCCTGTAAAGTGTATTGTAGCTCCCAAAGTTTTAGAGAGCAAAAGATTTCCATCAAATTGTTTGGGTAATTCGCCTCCGAGTAATAAATGACACTCTAATCCTGCCATAGCACAGGCTGCTGCAGTTTGCCTGCAATGATTAGATTGCTGTGCTCCAGCTGTAATAATAGTATCGCACCCATGATCCAAAGCATTTTGGATTAAATATTCTAATTTTCTGGTTTTATTACCTCCTGTCGCTAATCCTGTTTGATCATCTCTCTTTATATAGATAGTATAATCAGCGCTTTTTTTAGATAATCGTGGTAATAACTGTAAAGGAGTAGGAAAAAATCCTAATTTAAATGTATTATCGAGTATATGTTTCATTCAGTTTTTAAAGGTTACTCAGAGATATTATAATTATTTCTTTACCATAAAAAGGGATAGTATATTATTATCGAATAGGCAGCTAAAGGTAGTAAGAAAATTAGTGTTATAAAATCGCCACAACAAATCTTTAGCATAATATGGATTAAAAAAAATATGGCATATGCATTACCCGTTTTTCTTTTTCAGAAAGACCAGTTCTATTTTAGAATCGATAATTTCTCTCTTACCCCTACTTTGTCATCCAAGGGCGTTCTCTGGTCGGGTTTTTCGTTTTTGCCCACCATGTTGCGGGGCGGGGGACACCTATGCGGGGACACCTTATCATGTTGCGGGGGCGAGGTATACCTATGTGGGGACACCTTACCATGTTGCGGGGGCGAGGTATACCTATGCGGGGACACCTTACCATGTTGCGGGGGCAAGGTATACCTATGCGGGGACACCTTACCATATTGCGGGGGCGAGGTATACCTATGCGGGGACACCTTATCATGTTTCGGGGGCAAGGTATACCTATGCGGGGACACCTTATCATGTTGCGGGGGCGAGGTATACCTATGCCTTTATAATCTACAGTAAATACCTTTTACCTCCATTCTGCCCCTAATCAAACGTGTATTGCAAATGAATACATAATAGTTGGTTTGTGATCAAATCTAATAATAATTTTGAGTCGAAGTAAAATAGTAAAAAAACTGCCTACCCCAATGTTTACGGGTTACTGTAAATAAACAGCAAAAAAATGTTTTTTGTTTTTTTTGCAGGCTCTAGTTTATAATAGCGTTGATAGTTACAAAAACATGTATTTGGTTGATTTCAATATATTTATGCGTCCCAAAAGGAAGGACTTTTAGCTCCCTTCCTTTTGGGAAGGGCTGGGGATGGGATATACTGAGTTTTGATAAAATTAATCAATGTTATTATAAACTAGAGCCTTTTTATTGGCGGTGCGGGTGATAAAGAACCTTTTTATAATGATTGGAAAACTGAAATTATGAAAGATGTAGAAGATGTCTTTAAAGACAAAATACAATATGCACAGTATAGTTCTTATTATTTAGGATATAATGAGGTTAAAGGAAATGATGATATTGAAAAATATGTATTAAATATGATACCCAATACTAATGGAACTAAAATTAATATTGTTGGTCATAGTCTTGGTGGTTGGAATGGTGCACATTTATCTGAAATATTAACGATTAAAGGTTATATTGTATTATGTAATTGTTTCAATTCAAATATCTGAAATAGAATCACAATGATAAAACAACTAACACCACCATAAGTATTGAAAAATGTTAACATCACTCCAGAAATATAAGCGCTCAAAAAAAACATATCTTTTCTTTTTATTCTACAAAGTTGACCTACTCTAGATTTTTTGCCGTGGTGTCTAACGATACAGTTTTTTAAAATACGAAACGATATCCCGATCATTATTAACACAAAACCATATAATGCAACTGGAAGCGTATCAATATGATTTTCGCCAATCCAGGAAGTAGTGAAAGGGATTAACGATATCCAAAACAACAAGTGCAAATTAGCCCATAGAATTTTATAATTAACGCTTTCTATCATTTGAAATATATGATGATGATGGTTCCAATATATACTAACGTATATAAAGCTTCCAAGATAACTAATGAATATAGGCAATAATGCAATAATAGCTTCCAGTGTAGTTTCATTTGGTGCTTCTAATTCTAAAACCATAACGGTAATAATAATAGCAAGTACCCCATCGCTAAACGCTTCTAGTCTTCCTGATTTCATTTTTATAATTTTATAAATATTATTAGAGAGAAATATCTATAAGCTCATCTTGACTTTTTCTATTTCTTAAAAAATGGTTGAAATCTGGTCGTATTTCAATACATTTCTGGTTAAAAACAAAAAGTCGAAATGAGTTCTATAATTCATCATTTAAGCTTTACATATTCAAACTGTAATTTTATTTTTTTTCCTGAAATTATTGCATATAGTTTATCACCGTTTTTCCAATATTTTATTTTGTTTGGAGAATCAGATTTCCTGTTAGGATAATTTAGTGCGTTGTTTTCACAAATAAACTCCTGACTAGTATAACTTGTCATTTTAAATGAAGATGGTTTAGTTTCTCCTTTTAGTTCAATTTTAAAACTCCAATTATTACTTGATTTTACAAGTCTAAATTTTTCTTCGTATATAGTATCTCCATTTTGGATTGTATAACTAGCCCCTACATATTCAGTATTGCTTTTTTTATCCCAATTTTCAAATGTTTCTTTACCAACTTCCTCATTACTCCTTTTCCATTTGCCCAACAACCAATCAAAATTATCCATTACTTCAGTTAATTCAGTAACACTCTCATTTGTCTTTGATTTTTTGTTTTTCTCTTGATTACAAGAGATCATTAAAATTCCGATAAATAAAATAACTGTTTTTTTCATAATTTTTGTTTTTACCGCCAACCAAAACAAACAACAACATACTCATTATCAATATTTACATATTCACCAGTAACTTAAAAGTCCAATAGATTTCTCTTTTAGTCGGGTTATGTTATCTATAATAATTTCTATCATCTGGCGCTTCATTTAAAGTAAATGTATGTTGATACTCTGGATCATATACATTCAATATTGTATAGGTTCCCGAAGTTTTCCATGATTTGCCATCCCATGTTCCATTAGCATTTAATAATTTCTGAATATGTTGCGATTGAATTAGAACTCGCCCCCAGAACAACCATTTGCCATTTATATTATGCACATAATACACTCTAACTGGATCTAATTGAAAAATTCTGGCACTAGGTTTATCATTAAATTCAAACACCATACCTTCTACTTCTTTTAATGTAATTGGTGTTTTCTGATGCTTTTTCAGATCAAAGATATGAGCAGGAAACCCTTGTTCTATTGTTAGTTCTAATGTGTCATTAATTTCTATAAAACTTCCCATTTTTATATTTTTTTGTTGTTAATTAATTTTCCTCCAAATATGCTTACCAAATTTTCAAATCCATTCTGATAAAATTGCGTTAGCCCATCTTCAGAAGAATAAAATGTCGAAGACCATTGCATTAAACAGCGCTTATCCAACTCAGTTTCTATCACTTGAATTTGAGCGTGGTATTTTTGGGTCGTTTCTCCCCACTTTCCTTTATGCCATTTATAGGTATAACGCATAGTTTCATTATCCATAAAAACTAATTCTTCCCAAGTTGGAGTTTGACCAGGAAAGATCAATTTTCTGCGAATGTCTCTTTCCTCTCCTTGTTCTTCAGGAACTTCACAGATCAAAATATCTGGATGCCACTGGTTAAGGTTATAAAAACCACCAACCAAATGCCATACTATAGCTGCCGAAGTATTTAATTCACATACCGCAACCACTCTCCAATTTTTATATTCTTTTATACTCATTTTATTATATATACGATTCGTCTCTTTTCCTATATTCAAAATTTTAATTTCTATATCCCCATGTTTTTTTGAGGACTTGACTTGTCTAAAAATTATTTCTTAAAAAGAACGAACAGCACGAACACGACATTGGTGATTCTTGAGATCGGTAAATATATTACCTATGAGAAAATATTGAGCCCAGGCAAAGTTGAGATCTAGTTCTGTAGAGCTCCAATAGAAGTCACTGGCAAAATTACCAACATCTCTATGTGGAGGCTTAGCACCACGTCCGATATTTGTATACATTAAGCTTAGTTCTTTTTTTGATGGTAAATACCAATCTGTAAAACCATTTAAATCTAAATCATAACAAAGCTTGGCTGCATACGAATCAACTCCCTGGCTCATTACAATTTTTGATGTATTGGTTTTTCCTGAACCTACAATACTATCAAAAGATTTAGTATTTGTAAATGCCCCATAATGCCATTGACTGCCAGTACTCTGATCTTGAGGAGCACATACTAACCCATGTTGTCCTGTTGAGTCCAAATAAAATATAATGCCTCCCAGTTCTGGGACATGTTGCCCAATACTATATTTAGAAATTCCCTTATCCTGCGCAAAGGTGCTAATAGTTGCTATAAACAAAAAAGCAGATAAAATAATTTGTTTTTGTTTCATTGTGTTGGTTTTATATATTGAATTTATTTGAGCTTTTACATTTTTTCGTAACGTATCTATGGTTATGCTACTCAAAAAAGGCTTCATTAGAGCAAAAAATCTTAAATTTCTGCTTAATCCTACTTTTTCATCTAAGGGCGTTTCCCTATCGGGTCGGGCTTTTCGTTACAATTCCTCGCACCTCCTATCGTCGGGCTATGGGATTTTCACTACAATCCCTAACGCATTTTTGCTCACACCATTGGTAAAATGACAAAGTAGATTTAAGAGCAAAAAGTTCAAAATGAGTTCTTTTTAAGTTAAATCATTCTAAAACAAGGCGCATAGTTAAGTCCCTCCTTATGATCAGGGATTGGTGTCTGAATAAGAGGTAAAGCAAACTGTTCTAATTTGAACATTATCTCAATAGCATTTACTAAAGCAGCCTGTCCTCTGCCATTTATAGCCCAAGCATCTTCTAAAAGTTTTACTAGATCAGTATACACTTTATCAAACTCGTTAATTAAATACCAAACTTCGGGTAATACATCTTCTTTTACATAACCTCCTTCTGGAACTCTTGCAATCTTATAAATCTCTGGACGAGGATTAGGGTCTTTAAAATAGTAAGTATCTCCCTTCTTCACTATTTTCTTTTTATAATAGACTTCCCAAAAGCGATAGAAATGTGCCAAATTATCCATTCCTGTACTTGCTGGAGTTACATTTTTTGAACCTTCTCCTTGCTCTTTTATCATACCTATAGCTGTAGAAACACTTTTGGCATCTGCCATCACCCACCATGATAAAGGACCAGCTAGTTGACGTTCTACATTCATTTTTGGATCTAATTCCTGAAATAGCTCATTAATTCTATCATATAATTCGCCTATAGTTGTATTGTGTTCGTGACTTTGAATATGCTTTTTATTACTTATACTACCATCTTCAAGACATAATCCCCCAATGGTTACTAGCTCTTTGGTTTCATAATCATAGATATCCACAATTTCTTCTGGTAATTCTATTTCCATAAAATTGCGAAGTGAACAATCATTCAATCCTTCTAAATAAAGGAAAAGTTCTGGATGCACTTCTCCTGGCAAACCTGAGGGAAATTTCAGACCGTTTTTAGGATCATATATTTTGGGCTCTCCACCAATTCCCACAATCATATTACATACCATTGCCATGTGCAGCATTTCTTCCTGAAAAATATTTCGGATAGATTTTGCTACATCACACTGATTATCTTTGATACTCCACATTGCTTGTAAGTATATTGGTATAGTTGCAAATTCTAGCACTATCGCACTATTTAATAACTCTTTTAATACATGTAATTTGTCTTCATCTACATTAGCAACAGATTTCGAATGTAGAATTAACTCTTTTACATTAGTAAGCTTTGTTGCTTTCTCTTGAAAAGCATTTTTAAATTGTATTGTTTTTGTTGCCATTTTTCTTTTACAAATTAAGTTTAGTTTACTTTTTGTTTTAAATGATCTACCAATCTAAAAGCCATAGCAGTGAGAGTGAGAGTAGGGTTTACGGCACTTCCTGTAGGGAAAGCAGCATTAGAGCATACATATAAATTATCGGTATTATGTACCTTCATAAATTTATCTATTACACTATTTTCTGAGTTAGTTCCCATACGTGCAGTTCCTGTAGTATGGTGTCCTCCTGGTTTATCTACACGAGAAGAAATTACTTCTAACCCCATTTTTTCAATAATTTGTTCTAATAGCTTTAAGCGATCATTGGCGTTTTTCATTTCTTTCTCGGTTCTACTAAAATGTACTGTGGTTTGTGGCAAACCAAAACGATCAACTCCTGACTTTGCTTCTAATCTATTACTGTACTTTCCTTTTTCTTCTAGAAAAGCTTGAATATTAATCGTCATTTCTCCATATACTATCTCATCAATTTCTTCTCTGGTTTTTCCATCAATCATTAATTGAGCAATGTCAACATTAGGAGTTGTACGATTTTTAAACATGAAAATCTTTCCTTTTTTTTGGTGCTCTTTGGTATTATAACTGTGAGACATCAACGTTGGAAAATCGTATTCCTGAAACCATCCGTTAGGGTTTGATGTAGCTTTGCCAACAACATTCAGCATAGAATGAGATACGACAAAACGACCTACCAAATCATGATCATTACCAATACCATCTTTCCAAAATTCGTTTTTAGAAGCTCTTAATAGCTTAGGTACATTGTATGCTCCTGAAGCCAAAACAATAGTATCTCCATATACTTTATATATATTTCCACTTAAATTATCTGTGTATGTTACTGATTCAATTTTGGATTTATTCAATACATTTACTTCATGTACTGGGGCATTTATACGGATTTCAAAATTGATAAACCTAGGATCGTTTTTTAAATCATCTAATACATATTGTGCGTTAAATCGTCCTCCGATAGGGCAATATTTACACGTTCCAGTTGTCATGCATTTTCGATACCGTGCAATAGGCATTTTACCTGATTTGATTTTGCTTGTTTTACCAGGGTTTATATCACCATCTTGATATACAACATCTAATTGTTCCCAGGCCTTAATCATTTCTCCATCTGCAGCAGTCCACTCAAAAGGTGGTACTGGATACGGTTTTGATCTGGGGATCCAGTTTGCATTATCATCGCCACAAACCGATAAAAATTCTTCGGCATCGTTATAGTATGTTTCTAAATCTTCGTAATTAATCGGCCAATCAGCACCTTCTCCTGTATTGGTAAAAAGGTTAAAATCTTCAGGTCTGAAACGTAAACACCAAGCCCCCCAATGCATGGTAGAACCTCCATATGCTTTTACACGAACCCCATCGGTTTGATAATCTATATTTCCGGTAGAATCAGCTTCAAATTTTTGATCATAAGTAAATGTATATGGTCTTTCGCCTCGGGTAATATAATCCCACCAAAACCGTCTGTCTTTTGCTATAATTTTGGGACCAGCTTCTAATATTACTATAGAGGTATCGTGTTTATGGTCTAATAAACCCTTAGCAATGGTTGCAGCTGCTACTCCCCCACCAACAATGATATATTCAAATTGGTTTTTCATGTCTGATCATTTTTTAAGTTAGCAGCATCAGGGTCATATGCACGCACTTTAGAAATACGATTATATCGTGTTCCTCCTAAAAACCCATGATAATTTTTTGCTTGCTCCCCACCGTATTTGGCACCCCAACTTTTAAATCCTCCAGCGGTAATTTGCATTCTTATAAACTCATTAACTACATATATTTTACAATGTGCTAATCGAGTAGTTGGAGGAGCATTGTTATCTACACCACTTTCAAAAAATAATTTTTTATAAGCTCCTCCCTTACCATACATTGCCTTTAATTCATTGATTACATAAATGGCATTTACATATTCTCCTGTATAATTAGGAGGATTCTCTGTTTTAGCTTTTAGCATTTCATACCACGAACTTCTTTGGTTGTTAGAATCATAAATAGTATTAGACCAATTAATTCCAATTGCTTCAAAGATTTCCCATAAGACCTCTTTATTTTGATGAGTAAGGTCTTGCCCTTCAGCAAAAATTAAACTTGCCGAAAGTTTTTCATTACAGACTGCCCCTCCTATACAAGTAAGTTTTTTGTTCATATCATGTATCTATTTAAAAGGTTAGGTTTATTAAAAAAATTATTTATTGAACTCATTATCTGAAGAGTTTGCGCTCCATATAATGTTGTGTTCCTTTTTTGAAATAAATGTTGGTCCATGAATTATCTGTAGTCAAATAATCACTAAAATAAACTTCGTCTAACCCATGTTTTGCCATTTGATCCCGAAATTCATAATGATTGAAAAGGCGAATAAATTCTGTAAGATAAATATCTACTACATTAGTGTTACCTCTAATAATAATCATATTTTCATCATTATTCTGTGTAGAAGCCTTTGAAAAATTAGCCGATCCAGTAATAAGTAGAGGGTTATCTGATAGCGGGTCTACAAAAAGATACTTTGTGTGTAAATATTTAACATGATCATTCAAACCTGTAAGATGTTCTGCCTCCCAATTTTGTAAGCCTTCTTCTTCTATTTCTTCTTCATTAAGTGTAGCTCCTATGGCAATTCTATTGTTGGGAGTATCTTTGAAGTCATTAAATGTACTTCCTTCATGTTCTAATAAAATATATCGTAATGTATTATCTTCTTTACTCATAATATCTGCAAATTCTTGATTTACACCAAAAGCAGCAGTAAAGCCAATAGATTGTTTGGCTTCTTTTATTTGTTTTCCGTACCACTCTAAAACACTTAAATCTTCTCTGGGACTAAATATGGGTATAATACCTTTATCAATTTTGCCATTTGGGGTTGGCGTATATTTATCATTTTCTGGGCGTATTTCTTTCATTTTAGGGTCTTTAGAAAGCCGTTTCCAATATTCAAAATAGGCTTGAGCAATGGTTTTATCCCTTACAATATGTCCTACATTTGATTGTCCAAAAATTCCACCTTTGGTAAAATTGGTAGATCCCATCCATACTTCTATGGGTTTATCTTTGTATAGCAACACAATATATTTATTATGCTTAATAGATGAGTTTGCAGTTCTAGGAATCATTAATTTTTCAACACCGGGCACATTAGCTATCGCTTTATCAGTACTCTCCCAGGGACCTCTTTTTGAACGATCGTACACAATCTTAACATCGGCTCCTCTTTTTGAAGCATTATATAAAGCCTGAATAACGGGCACATAATCAAACTCATAAGCTGCAACTCGCAAAGAATACTCTTTTCCTTTTGCTTCTGCTATAAAGGCTAACATTGCTTCTTCCAGACCTCGTGATAACCATTTGTAAGCTTTGTTATTTGGGATTTTATCTGGGTTTTTATTATCAAATTTCTTGGCATAATCTTGCCCTACTGTACCTCTATTAAAAAATACGCCATGTGTTCCAGAATTAGGGTTTTCTGTAGCAATTTCTATAGTTATTTCATCCCCTTGTTTCATAGTTGATGGTGTTCCATAGACTGGAGTTGCCGAATATTCATATTTGGTATTTGGATCTGCCGTATAATCCCCCCAAAGAAATGCTTGTATTAGATATGTATCTTCTTCTTTTCTATTTTTTTCAAACCCTTTGAAGCCACTTAGTGCTTTCACCTCACCAGTTATAATATTTTTACATTTAAGAAAAAAACCCAATAATTCTTTTCTGGCATTTGTATCTACATCTAAACAAAGTAGTACAACATGTGTTCCTGTAATAATGTGTAGAGAAACTCCGTTAACTTGGTTTCGTAACCTCATAGTTCCAATTTTAGTGTTTGTTTTAATTATAGTTTGGTTTATAGATAATACATCTATACCCAAAACTTATTTCATCATATTAATTGCGTATTAAAGAACTGATGTATAAATATAGAGGGCGAGAGTATTATTAACTATACTGAAGAGGATGTCAAAAAGGCATAAGAAGAAATAAAAACAACCTCCTAAGAATATACAATAACTGTCCTTATTAAAGCAAATTAATACTTAAATCCATATTCCATATTGTTTAAAAATATGGTACATATTTCTATACTTATCTTTCATTTTGGTAAAAAAATATTGTGATAAACAATTCGAAATAAAAGAAGATAACTCCATAATAACTGTAGTTTATTATTAAAATGATTCGTTATTCACCCCCTTACTTTCACTGGCTCGCAAATTCTTGTAACTGTAAGGGTGTTTTATTAACTACCATTATTAAATAGGTAGTTTAATACTTATCAGGGGCACTTGTTTATTTATCTTAAAGTTTGTTTAAACATACGTCTAGTAGTATTTTGTTATGAAATATTCATAAAGCTTCTTTATATAAAGAATTATAATAAACGATTATTAAAAAATCATTTATAGTTAAATGAAATAAGAATATAAATATCTAATTAAATCCTTATGATAGGCAATACTCATTCTAAATAACCTATTAGCATTCTTTTTTGTCAGAATAATATAAATCTATACATAATACTTTGATTTTCAATACTTAAAAACATCAAAATATATACATCAAAACCATATAGTGTACCCAAAAGGCATGTAACTAAAAACAATTTCTAAACTTCTGAAGCAAGTTTTAAGGTATTAAACTTAAGGTTTTGTTGAAAAAG
>CAKMZM010000088.1 GCA_929200365.1 uncultured Flavobacteriaceae bacterium
TGATTAATTGCATAACTAGAGGGAGATACACCAAATTGTTTTTTAAAGCATTTGGTGAAATATGAACGACTACTAATACCAATTCTATGTATAACTTCTGAAACAGTTATCTTTTCATTTACAAGAAGATATGCGGCTCTTTTTAATCGTATGACACGTATAAATTCAGCTGGAGTTTGATTAGTGATAGCTTTTGTTTTTCTATAGAGTTTAGCTTGACTGATACCCAATTCTTTTGAGAGTATATCAATGCCAAATGTTGGATTATCAATATTTTTTTCAACGCTTTGTAATGCATTTTCAATAAATCTTTTATCAACCGATGTAACAGTAACTTTTGAAGGTTCAATATTTAGCTTTGTGTTACTAAAATAATTCTGTAATTTCTTACGATTTTGTATTAAATTATTAATTCTAGCTTTTAATAAATTAAGATTAAAAGGCTTAGCAATATAATCATCTGCTCCTATTTCTAACCCTTTTAATTGAGCCTCTTCTGAGGCAAGTGCTGTTAGCATAATAATAGGAATATGACTAGTATCTTCATTCGTTTTTAGTTTATGTAGTAATTCTATTCCGCTCATGGTTGGCATCATTATGTCACTAATAATTATGTCTGGATTAAATTTTTGTACTTTTTCAAGAGCTTGTTTTCCGTTTTCAGCTTCTATTATATTATATAGTTCCTGAATATCTTGTTTGACAAAAAATCTAATATTTGGATCATCATCTACAATAAGAATCAAGGGCAGATCATTTGTTGTGGGTATAGGTTTTACTTTTTCATGTTTTGTGTACATGTATTGGAAAATGGTACGAGATTGCTTTTTGATTTTTTCTTCTTGCTGTATACTAATTTCACTTTCTTTAAATTTGTCTTTAGAAACAGGAATCTTAAATGTAAATTCAGATCCTTGATTTTCTTGACTTTTTACCCAAATGGTGCCATAATGTAACTCGATCAACTCTAATGTTAGTGCTAAGCCAATCCCCACGCCATTTTGAGACTTAACTGATGTATTTTGAATACTATAAAACCGATCAAAAATATATGGCAATTTATCCTCAGAAATACCAATACCTTCATCTTTTATTGAGACTTCAATATCAGACATTTGCTCATGTAATGTTAGTTCTACAAAAATTGCTGAATAGTCTGGTGCATGTTTAAAAGCATTAGAAAGTAAATTATGCATTATCTTCTCTAATTTTTCGGTATCAAAATAGCATATTGATTTGTCTGTATTACTAAGGTTTTTTATTAGAAATCGATATGTGATATTATGTTTTTCTGCTACATATTGATATGACTCGTAGATATTTTTTAAGTATTCTGTGATGTTTCCTTTAGTAACATGTAATTTTATCTTTTTTTTATCAAACCTCTGTAAATCTATTATTTGATTTGTTAAACGAGATAATCTCATAGCATTTCGATGAATGAGTTTCATTTGATTTTCTATATATTTTGAGGATAAACCTTTGGAATCTATTAATTTTTCGAGAGAGCCAAGAATAAAGGTAAGAGGAGTTTTGAATTCGTGAGAAATATTCGAAAAAAGTCTAATCTTCATTTGATCAAGCTCTTGATTGTTTTTATTAATTGTTTGTTGTTTTTCGAATTCGATATGTTTTATTTTTAATAAACTTTTTCGTTTTTCATTATTACGAATCCTATTTTGCAACATATAGAGTATTATAGAAAAAAGGAGGATATATGTAGTATAAGCCCACCATGTCTGCCACCAAGGGGGTAGTATGAGGATATAAATCTTTGTAGGGATATTTTGCCATAAACCATCTGGATTAGCTGCTTTTAGTAAAAAAGTATATTTTCCTAGGTCTAAATTTGTATAGGTAGCTTTACGATTTTGGGCATTTGTAAAAATCCATTCTTTGTCATAGCCTTCCATTTTATACGAATAATTATTACGCTCAGGAATAGAATAATGGATAGCCGAAAATTCAAAACTTAGGTCATTTTCATTATAGAAGAGTTCAACACTATCCTTATAAATAATTGATTCATTGATAAGTACACGACCATTCACAGTATCATTCGCAGTAATATTTTTATCAAACAAACGAAAGTCTGTGATGATTGCTGTTGGAGGAATCGTATTGTCTTTTATATGATCGGGAAAAAAATGAGTAATCCCTTGAGTTCCTCCAAAATATAATTCCCCAGAAGAGCTTTTGTACCATGACCTAGGGTTGAATTCATCTCCTTGTAAACCATCATCGATAGTATAGTTTCGAAAAGTTAATTTATTAGTATCAAATTTTGAGATTCCTTTCTCTGTACTTAACCATAGATTAGAGTTTTTATCAGGTAAAATCCCCATTATCATATTATTCGGCAAACCCTCATTTTCCGTAAAAAATGAATACTCTGCTATTGAATCAGTCTTAAGCTTCGTTTTACAAAGCCCACCCCCGCCAGTTCCAAACCAAAAAATACTATCATTTGATTGGTAAATCGTTCGTATAGAATTCATCGAAGTATTTTGTGCATCATCATTAGGAGTAAATCTTTGAAAAGTACCTTTTTCTTTGTTAAATCGATTTAAACCATTATAAGTTCCTACCCACAAATTTCCCGAATTATCCTCACTTATCGACAATACAATATTATTACTGATACTTTTAGGATTATTAGGCTCATGTTTATAGTGAGTGAATTTTTTTCCATCTAATTCAATTTTACCAAGACCTCCATCAAAAGAACCAAACCAAAGAACACCTTTACTATCACAAAAAATAGTTAATTGAGCCCAACTATCTGGTCCTGAAAACCCGTTTGTATTTGTATTGAAAAACGTAATAGTAGGTTTTTTTTCTAGGTCAGAAATTCGATTTATAAACGGACCTGCATAGGGTACCGACCAAATATTTCCTTTTTTATCTAATGCTAATGCTACAGATGAGTTAAATTTTTTAGAAATATTGAAACCTGTAAATACATCCGAATCTAGATGATAGCGATTTAATCCTCCAGACATAGTACCAATCCAGAGTTGATTTTTATGATCTTGATAAATACTAATAACATTATTATCACTTAAAGAATTAAATTTCCCAGGAATGTTCTTTATGTGATGAAACTGTTTGCTATTTAAGTCATAATAATTTATCCCTCCTTTTATGGTGCTAATCCACACTCCATCATATTGATCTGCATAAATATCTGAAATTTTATCATTACTAATAGAATTTAAATCGCCTTTTTCATTTTTAAAATTCCAGATTTTATTTTTTTGTTGATCAACTATAAATAAGCCAGAATTTTTGGTTCCTACCCATAGGCGGTTATATTTATCCAGACATAATGCACTAATGTTTTTATCTCCATAAAATTCAGATAAAATTCCAGATTGTTTTTTAGAAATAAATTTTTGTTTATCAATATTAAAAATCTGTACTCCTGAATGTTGTGTGCCTATTGTTAGAAATCCATTATGATCAATAATCAATGATTGGACATGATTGTCTTTTAAATTAGAATTTGTTTTAGTATAATGGTCAGATATTTTTTTGATAGCCATGCTAACTTTCAAAATACCTGCTCCATAACTTCCGATATACATGTTTCCATTTTTTTGATCTTCGATAAAATCAGATACATTAGTATTAGGTAGATCAAAATACAGTATCCCTTTAGGAATTTGCTTGTTGTTTTTATAATATTCTTCAATAGAGAAACAGCTAAACCCTCCAGAATACCCCACCCATAATACATTATCTGAAGAGAGAAATAACTTAGTAATATTTGTTTTTTTGATACCTGAGACATTTGAAACAGGGGAAAAATTAGTAAATATTCCTGTTTTGGTATTCAATAAGCTTAGTCCATTCATAGTTGCAACCCATAGATTTCCCTGAAAATCTTCTATAATAGAAGTTATGGCATTACCAACGATACTATTTGATGAGCTTGATTGTGTTTTATATTCGGTAATCGAATAGCCATCATAGCGGTTTAACCCCCCTCCTGTTCCGAACCACATAAACCCTTTTTTATCCTGAATTGCACAATTAACTGTGGAGTGCGAAATCCCATGTTTTCGATTCAGGTTTCTAAATTTATTGACAAATGTTTTTTGTGCAGTATACTTGTTATTTTTGTGTTTTTTACTACTCTTTATTTTTTTTTCTTGTCCATTTACTATAATGAGAGGAGTCATAACAATCAACAAAAAGACCTTAATAATCAGAGACATGGGGGTATAATTTCTTTATATTTTACTAGGCTTAACTCTAGGTAAATAGTCGCCCCTTAAAAAAGGGGTTGATTTTTTTTGGTTTAGATCAGACTAAAATTTTGCTCATATTTTGTAGAGCTGCAATATTTGTGGAAGTATAAATATAATCTAAGAGTGTTTTCTTTGAGTTTTACCATCATTTTTTTGTAGTTAAATTCTGCTACAGCCATCATAAAGCTGATACTGCCCCCAATTTGTCCTTTAAAAAAATTTCTGGTCACTTTGTGATCTGCTTTAAGATGTGTAATCGTGGAGTCAATAGCAGTCTTTCTGTGATAGTGTTTTCTTTTTTTATGATTTTGGTAATCATTACCTTTTTCTAGGGGTGGTTTAGGCATATTAACTTTTGTGCTTCCTGCCATTTGTTTGCCCTTATACCCTCTATCTACAGTGGTCTTTTTGGGGATTTTTCCAATCAAACGGGAAGGTTGCTGTAGTATTTCCTCTAGGGCATGTATATCATATTTAATTATTGCCTCTACAATGATCCCTATTTTTTTGGTTAACACTACTGATGCTTTACATTTATACTCATATTTTTTATGAGCTTTGCCCTTGCTCATACAATAGACTTCTGGCTCGTGTATACTGTATATATTGTTCTTACTATCTTTCTGTTGGATAAGTACTTTTTTGTAAAGTACCAATTCTTTGGCATAATTTTCTTCGAGTAGTTTTCGATCTAGTTCCCTAACTAATCTATCTGCTATAGTAGGGGTTAAAAAATGTAACTGGGAAGTAGATTTGTTTTTTGAACACATTTGACCAGATTTTATATCACAATCTACAAAAACCTCGTCTTTTATAATGGCAAAAAAGTCTTAAATTATAGTCAAAATAGTGCGTAACATGTTTTTAAGAGGCAACAAAATATTTTCTAACTTTTTTCAGTTTGCTGTATTACTTTTTGTTCTGAGGGGAAAACCTTTAGAGCAAATGATTATAAAGTTTTTTTGTTTTATTGCTACTAGGATTTATGTATAAACAATATGCTTGTCCGTTAAATTCCCCAATAGTTTTTCATTAGCCTGACCCCTTGTAATTATTACCCTCACTGAGTTGTAATTTTCTATAGTAATTTTGTTACTTGATAAAAAATCGAGTGCTACAAGGATTTAAGATAGAATTAGGGGAAACATCGGGATAAGCATAATAAACAATAATTGTTTTTATGATTTTTTTAGTAGTTTTTCAAATAAGTGAATTTTAATTTTAACTTTTTACTACAAATTTTTACCTAAAAATAAAAAGTTCAAGTAGGTTCATGTACAAAAAATAAAAATATTACTCTGTACTATTTTCTTTTGTTTTGCGATCATCAATATATTTGATCAACTGTCTACCATATAAAGATTTTTTTACTTTTGGACTTAAAGATTTGGCAACAGTATCTAAAAATTTGATATTAGCATCAAAAACTTCATTAAGTGTAATATAAGGAGCTATTTCTAGCTTTCTATTTGTTATAGCAAAATTAATAGTATAGAGATATTTTTGGCGTACTAATTTTTTGTATGCTTTGTCATTTTCTATGAGTTTTTCATCATCTTTTTGCTTGGTGGCTTCAAAATTCTCTTTGATGATCCTAAGATTTCTTTCATTGAATCTTTTAATCATTTTTTTATATTCTATATACTTTTCTTGATTTTTTCCTCCCTTTATTTTTATATCATTTTCAAAATCAAGTAAAGTTGTAGTTACTGTAATTTCTCCTGGCTCTACAAAAAAATCAATACGATCATTATATTGTCTTCCATCATTTTTATCAAGATATAAATAATGAATTTCTGGCTCTTTAACTTCAGATTTAAGTACAAATTCTGAACGACCATCAATACTTACAGAATCTACATTGACTAATACAGTATCCTGTATCTTTTGTAAGTATACTATTCCTTTTTTCAATCCTTTGATATTGCCTATCACTATCACATTTCCTTCTTTGGTAGGAGGAGTACTGCAATTAGTTAATATTACAGTTAAAAATAATAGCGTAAAAATATACTTCATGTATTGTTTTTTGATTTTTAGTAGCGTCACAAAGATGCAAGTTTTATTTTAAATGAAATAAAAAATTAGGGTCTAATGGTTGAAGCTGAACTTTCATTTATTATTAATTTCCAGAAGCTATTTGCATAAGAATAGTACATAAAAGTGCCCCATATGTCCCTACTACATATCCAAAAACAGCAAGAAGCACACCTACTGTTGCTAGTGAAGGGTGAAATGCTGCTGCAACTACAGGTGCAGATGCTGCTCCTCCTATATTAGCCTTACTACCCACTGCAAGAAAAAAGTATGGAGCCTTGATCAATTTAGCAACCCCGATAAGAAGCAATACATGTATTGTCATCCAAACAAGCCCAATAGCAATAAGTCCTGGATTTTCAAAAATCTTACCAAGATCCATTTTCATTCCTATAGTAGCTACCAGAATATAGATAAATACACTTCCTAATTTACTAGCTCCCGCTCCTTCATATTGCTTGACTTTGGTATACGATAATAGAATTCCGATTACTGTAGCAATAGTAATCATCCAAAAAAACTTAGAGGTAAATGAGGATAATGCAGAACTCTTGTCGTTAAAGACTTCAAAATTATCGGATAATAGATTCGAAATCCCTGCTGCTCCCCAATGCGAAATCCCTACTACTGTAAATGCAATAGAAAGCATAATGATATAATCTGTAAGAGATGGGTTTCGAGTTATACTTTCTGCATAACTAGACACTTTTTGTTTCAACGATTCAATAGCACTATTATCAGCTTTTAGCCATCGATCAATTTTGTCACTTTTACCAATACCAAGTAATAATATGGCCATCCATATATTAGCGACAACAATATCAACGAGCACCATTCCACCATATTTTTCGGGGTTATATTGGTAAATTTCTAACATAGCAGCTTGATTTGCTCCTCCACCGATCCAGCTACCAGCTAGTGTAGACAATCCTCTCCAGATGGCATCAAATCCAACTCCATCAAGAGTTTCTGGTGAAACGAGAGAAATAAGTAAAATTGCAATAGGACCGCCAATAATAACACCAAGAGTACCTGTTAAAAACATGATTAATGCTTTTGGTCCCAGATTATAGACACCTTTAAGATCAATACTTAATGTCATTAACACCAAAGATGCTGGAAGCAAAAATCTGCTGGCAATATAATATACATTAGATGATTTCTCTACTACAATTCCTTCTGCATTTAGTTCTTCCCATTTTGGAGAAATAATCCCCAATGAGTTAAATATAGCAGGTAATACATAACAAAGTAGTAATGCGGGAACAAATTTATAGAAGGTTTTCCAGAAATTATTACTAATAGATGATGTATAAAAGACCAGCCCTAAACAAAGCATAAGAATACCAAAGACTATAGTGTCATCTGTAAAAAAAGGAACGTTCTCCATTATTTAATTTTAAAAAGATACACCGCAAAATACATTTAATTTGAAGAAGAGAAAAACGACATCAAGATATTATATGTTTTTTAGTCATTAATCCATTTTTTTAATATTATCTTTTGTTGCTCTGACGCTTTTGGGTTTTGTTGTAAAATTATCTTCTCTATAGTAGGTTTTATTACATAAGACTTAAGTATTAAAGTTTCATTATTACGTTTAACCTTAAATGTGATTTCGTCTCCTATTTTCCATTTATTAGAATCACCAAACAGATCATATATATTCTTAAAATTATATATTTTTTCATTAATACTTAACAATACATCTCCTTCTATAATCCCTAGTTCTTTTAAAAAGCTATTAAATGGAATATCTGATGTAAAAATAACTTCTTTAGTACTCTCAGAACCTGTTACAAAAGGTTCTTGTTTAAAAATAAAGTAAGAAGAAGGTACATTCTTTATTCCATATAGTAATCCAGCTTTATTAAGATAAAATTCATAGTCAATAGGGGTGTTATTCATAACATGTTTTTGTAAAAACATACTTACCTCTGGATATGAGACTTCTTCTATAACATTAATTAGTTTTTTATCATCAAAAGGTGCATCAGCACCATATTTGACAGATAGTTTTTTAATAAGATCCAATAGTCCATTAGCCCCATTGCTTTTTTCGCGTATTATAATATCTAGGCACATAGAGATTAATGCTCCTTTTTCATAAACATTTCTGTAGCTATTACGATAGGGGTCGACTAAAATATTTTTACTCATGGTTGTAAAAACTATAGAGTCATCAAATGAAGAGGATGCTTCGATCTTACCTATAATTCGTTCAAAAAACTCATTTTTAGTGATAAGCCCTTGTGTAATTTGAAATAGTATTGAAAAATATTCTGTAGTCCCTTCATATAACCATAAATGTTGAGACATTTTTGGATTGTTGTAATCAAAATCATGGATTTCTTTAGAATGAATAGTTAATGGTGTTACAATGTGAAAAAACTCATGAGAAACAACATCGGTAAGTGCTTCATTAAGTTTTTCGCGAGATAGTGATTCTGGCAATACAACTACCGTAGAAGTATTATGCTCCAGAGCTCCAAATCCTTGTGCATCATTAGATTTTGTAGAAGAGAGATATAGTAATATGGTATACTTTTTTGTAGAGCTAATATCACCCAGAAAATCTTTTTGTGCTCTAATCATGCGCTCCATCTGAGGCATTATTCTTGCCGCTTTGTGAGTCTTTTTTTTAGAATAAACACTTAGAAGTACTTCTATATCATTGACCTTAAAACTAGCTTTATCTGGACTAGAATACATTATAGGGTTATCTGCTACATCAGCATATCTTTTAAAAACAAAGTAATCAATATCGGTTTTTGAAATATTCGTTGCGTTGTCAAAACGTATTTCTTCAACCGAAGTTGAAGCTTCTAACGAAGATGGGTATTTAATAAATAATTTATATGCATTATCCTTCATTCCACCAAAATAACCAATAAATGCGTACAAATTCAAAATGAAATTCTTGTCTTTTATGATATTAGAGCCTGTTGGTGAGAAAACATCGTGAGAACTTTCAGAATCAAAAGTATCATTTACCCAATAGGTGATTTTGTCTAATTGCTTAGCGTTATATATCATCCAACGATTATTTCCATATTTCTGAACATCAATAGGGTTACCATCGTTATCAATAGCTTTAAAATCTTCGATGTATTTACCAAAATTGTTATTTTGATAAGTACCAGGTACAATTTTTGGCAGATAATAACTTATTGTATCTAGGCTTAAATTATCGATTTGGATTTCTACATTAACTTTATCATCTATTACATTAACAAGATCAATAGAAGCGCGTATAGTAGATGGCTTAACTGGTGTAACAGGAGTTTGTATAGGTTTACATCCCGTAATATTAAATACGACAAATACAAATACTAGGCTTATTATAGTTTGAATCGTTCTTAACACAGTTATAAAATGTTTTTTTGAATATAGGTTGCTACTCCATTTTCTTTTCCTGAAAGCGTAATAACGTTTGCTACTTGTAAAGTTTCTGGCTTTGCATTTGCTACAGCCACACCTGTTCCTACTGCTTGTAACATGGCAATATCATTATAATTGTCACCAAATGCAACTGCATCAGAAATAGGAATCTTAAAATAAGAGTCAAGTAGAATTTCTATAGCAGTTAATTTTGAAATACTCTTATGGGCCAGCTCTATATACGTTGGTTTAGAACGATATATATGAAGAGCGTCTTTAAAATTATCCAACAAAAATGTATAAGCTTGATCTATATAAGGTTCTTCGCCCATACACATAATCTTATGAGCTCCTTTATTGCAAGTTTTCCATTCTTGTATTACATGTTGGGTTTGTTTCACCACTGGTTTTACTTTGGTATTATTTGCTTCTCGTTTTGCCCAGAAATCCATTTCAGGTACAAACCAATCATTATTGTGATATAAACTTATATGAAATTTTTGATCTTTGTTAAAATTAGTTAATTCTTCAATAATATCAGGAGATATAAAGGTAGAATGTACTGGTTTTTTATCTATCAAAATTAATCCTCCATTATAACATATTATAGGCTGATCGTTTATGTCTAATTCTTTTTGCAAATGATACATAGCATCTGGCATTCTAGAAGAGATTAGTACTACAGGTATGGTGGCATTTATTCTCTTTATTTCTGAAATCGTAAACTCAGAAAGTTCTCTTTCAGAATCTAATAGTGTTCCATCAATATCAGAAAATATAATACGGTGTGGCATTAGGTATTTTTGATTAGGGTTAGTTTAAAAAAAAAATGAACTATTGATTCACAAAGTTAATAATCCCAGTTATAACTTCTGGTATTATTTTCCTAAAGGGTTCATTGTATGATTTATGATTTTCTAATCGACCTCCTTTGATCTCTTTTAAAATATGATTCATATCCTGAACAAATAAATATTCTGCTTGAGGTATAACCTCTTTAAATTTTTCTGCTTGTACTATTTCTATCTGGATATCTTTATCTCCATAGATTATTAGGATAGGTATTTTTAATTTTAAAATTTCTTCAGAAGGGTTATACTTTATCCAAGAATTCATAAATGGTTGTAAATTATACCTAAAAATAGATTCTAATGCAGGATCATAATCAGTAGCTCTACCTTTTTCTTTTAATTGTGTAAAAGCAATAGAAGCACTTTTATCTAAACCAGGAGCTTGTTTCGCTATTTGTTCTATAATAACCTGATCTATTGATATTGCATTTCCTGCTATAGAAATAAAACCATTAGCTCTTCCTCTGGCAGCGATCATTCCCACCAGAGAACCTTGACCATGCCCTGCAATAATAATTTTTTCATATTTTTCATTTTTATTGAAATAATCTAAAATTGATATTGCGTCTTCAATGAAATGATCTAAAGAAATTTCATGCTCTTTGATCCCTAAACCATCCATCTTAAAAAGCCTTTTGTCATAACGATAAGTTGCAATACCTTTTCTTGCTAGTTCATAGGATAGTTGTTTAAAAGTATCATTTTTAGACATTCTATCATTACCATCTCGATTAATTGCCCCAGCATCCATTATAAAAATAACCAAAGGGACATTACTATCAGAATATGGTGTTACCAGAGAACCCTCTACATACTTATTGATTTTAACAACTGCAGCGTTAAATTCTTTTTCTTGAGCAAAGTTCAATGCAGTAATCAAAATCGTAAATAAATAAAATGTACTCTTCATTATGGTGTAGGTTTTGTTCATATAGTAAATAAGGAATAAGCAATCATCAAATTAATTTTGACCAAACAATTAATATGATTGAATCATGTTTGGTCATTAAATACAATATTCATAACAGATAAAGCAACAAATATGAATACATATTTTGATTTGAGACAATTACTATTTGTTGTTTTTAATGTTATCTATATGTAATTAATCATTTTTAACAAATCACTAACTTACCCTTTTTTATCTTTGCTTCAAAATATATATAAATGAAACTTCAATTTAAATGTCTACTTGTTTTTTTCATAATTTCTTTATCTGGATTTTCTACGGATTATGATTGGGGGAAAACAGGGCATAGAGCTACAGGTCAGATCGCAGACTCATATTTGACTAAGAAAGCACAACGCAATATAAAAAAACTTCTTAATGGTCAAAGCCTTGCTTTGATTTCTACATTTGCTGATGATATTAAAAGTGATCAAAAATATAGAGGATATAGCCCCTGGCATTATGTTAATTTTTCATTTGATAAAAAATATGGTGAAGAAGAGCCCAGTGAATATGGCGATTTGATAAAAGGGATAAATACTTGCATATCAGTATTAAAAGATAAAAAATCATCTAAGAGTGATGTTATATTTCACCTTAAAATGCTAGTACATTTTGTTGGTGATTTGCACCAGCCACTTCATGTTGGTAGAGGAGAAGATAAAGGTGGCAATGATATTCAGGTACGTTGGTTTAAAGATGGATCAAATCTGCATAGAGTTTGGGATAGTGATATGATAGATTATTATGGTATGAGTTACACAGAATTATCTGTAAATGAGACGAATTTGTCTAAGAATCAGATCAAGGCAATTCAAAGTGGTAGTATTGTAGATTGGGTATATGAATCTCAAAAGCTTGCACAACAAGTATACGAATCTGCAAATGTAGGTGAAAAACTTGGCTATAAGTATATGTATGATTATTTTCCTATAGTACGCTCTCAATTACAAAAAGGTGGGATACGATTGGCTAAAATATTAAATGCTATTTTTAGGTGAAATTATTATTAACTATTTAGAACTCATAGATAATTCCTTACGATACTGCTTGGGAGACATCGAAAAATACTTTTTAAAAGTTTTGGTAAGGTGACTCTCATCTGTATATCCTAATTGATATGCTATTTCTGCAATAGTAAATTCGGTATGTTGCAAACGATACTCAATAAGCTTCATTTTGTACTTTGTAACATATTGATGTATAGATTCTCCTGTTTTT
The DNA here is from genome assembly GCA_929200365.1 of uncultured Flavobacteriaceae bacterium. Taxonomy (GTDB): domain Bacteria; phylum Bacteroidota; class Bacteroidia; order Flavobacteriales; family Flavobacteriaceae; genus Aquimarina. Next base: position 12,693 of record CAKMZM010000088.1, read on the forward strand.
CTCTTAAAATAGGTGCTAATCGAACTTTGAGACATATTAAATTTATTAGCTAAAAAATTAATCTTAGTAAGATCATTGTCATAAACATGTTGCCTAATATGGCTTAAAATTAAATCTATTTTGTTGTGAGTAACAAGAATATCTTTCTGATGTGCATTATATTTTGCAGAAATATTACGAACTGTTATGCTTAGAATAGTACTTATTGCATTAGAAATAATTTCTTGATAATAGATTTTCTCATTTTTAAATTCTTCTAACACAACGTTATGAATATCCCAAATAATATTTCGATCTTCTTCGTGAGAAATTACATCTCCTGGTATAATATTAGGCTGATGTAATAATTGCTCAATACGTTGTAACCAATATTTCCTATCTGGCAGATTGATTTTACTAGAAAATAAAAGTTCTGTAAACTTGAAATAAGTAAAAACAGTACGTTTTTCGATTTCGAAATGGTGAGTATCTTCTGGCGCAAGTAAAAAGATGTTATTTTCTCTATAAGGAAACCGTACACCATTAATAGTATGGTATCCATTTCCTTTTTCAATGAAAATAATTTCAAAATAATTATGATTATGTGGTTCTGCCTCCCACTCATCAATAGTATACTGATGTACTACAAAGGTTTCATTCAAGGTATAACGGCTCATAAACAATTTTTTAACATTTAAATGTACAAAAATTAAATCAATAAAGCAGGGAATATTTTATACAAGTACAACTAAACAAAAAACCATTAATTAATTAATAATAAGATAGTTACGTTATATTTTTTTTACAAGTTATTTGTAGAATTATACAAGAATTAGAATTGATAAGAAATTTAAATTTGCCGCTCAAAATTTAACATAAATCCCCCATGAAAATTAGAGTTCTCATATATCGACTTTCTAGAGTATTATTTGGTCTTTTTTGGTACTATGGAGTACTTATAATGTTATTAAATATCCTGATTTTTTAAATGGGATTATTATATACTCTAGTGGTGCTAAGGTGTTTAATATCAATTTCATTCCAGACCTTATTCTATTGATGCCTGTTAAAAAATTTGTAATAGGGATGTTCCTAATTTTAGG
>CAKMZM010000089.1 GCA_929200365.1 uncultured Flavobacteriaceae bacterium
CACATTGGTATCTTATGTACTCTATTTAAATGTCTTCCTCCTTCAAATTTTGTTGCTAAAAATGTTTTTACCATTTCAATAGCTTGAGGAAGTGATGTAAATCTTGCAGGAATACATATAATATTAGCATCATTATGAAGTCTGGTTAATTCTGTAATTTCTTTAGTCCAACAAAGTCCTGCTCTAATATTATTGTACTTATTAGCTGTCATAGCAACACCATTTCCACTTCCGCAAACCAAAATCCCAAAATTAACTTTTTCAGTGTTTACATCTTTTGCTACAGGATGTACAAAATCTGGATAATCAACACTATTGTTTTCATCAGTACCATAGTTCGTAATCTCAATTCCTTCAGATTCTAAATATTCTATAATTGCAAATTTATATTCAGTTCCTGCGTGATCATTTCCAATAGCTATTTTCATTTTTTTTGTTTCATTTAATTAAGCAAATATAATTTAATCTAAAAAAAGTAAACTCAAAAAAAAACAATAATTTAACCCTATATTATAGTAATGTTCATAACTCATAACCTTCTGTTAATACAGAGTGTGAATAAACAGTTCTTAAAATTCATAAAGTTTTTTTGGTGGTTTTAATTTTTATTAGAATACAAATGTAATAGGAATAAATCAAAATTTTATTCACTGTTTTTTTTGCTAAGTTTTCAAGTATTAAGTTAATGTTATAAACTACGGTTTTGCCATAAAAGTATTAAAATTAAAGCTGTTGATTAACTATTAACAGTTGTTAATTAAATTTCATTTTTAGAACATTTACAAGCAATTAGAATAGTGATATCCTGTTCATATTTTTCTTAAAATTCAGTTTAACTTAAAAAGCAAATAAAACTAAAAAAAGATATACCGTTATCCACATTACATTATAATCATCATTATTAATTTTAAATTTTAAAAAGAAAAAAAGATATATTTAATATATGTTGAAAACTATAAGAATAATGGTTTATAGAATTTGTATTCAAATCATTTATGATTTGAAGTACTTTAATTGATTTGACTAGCTTCACGATCAGTTTTTACAAAACTATTTATTTCTGATCTACTGTATCATTGATGTATAAAGAGTAATATTATCTTATGTATTCTTTTGATTTTGTGCATAGTGAATCAATCTTACTTTTTCATCTTACCAATGGTGTTGGTAAAAACGCGTTAGGGATTGGAGTGAAAATCCCACAGCCCGACGAAGGGAGGTGCGAGGAATTGTAACGAAAAGCCCGACCCAATAGGGAAACGCCCTTAGATAACAAAGTAAGATTAAATATTAAACGGATGAAATCTAATCTGGCATATTAAAATTAACTTAATTTTAATAAAAAAACTGTAATTATTTCCTTCTTTTTGATGTAATATATTGATTTACAGATAATGTATTTTAAAGCTATTTGATAGTAATATAATTTAAGTATCAAAAAAAGTTTAAAATTAAAATTACTGATGTTAAAAGATAAACTGTACTTTTATCATAAATTATATAGAATAGACATTAATGAAAAGAAAGAGTAAAAGAAGAAAAAAATCACCTAAAATAGAGAATATTACCCAGAAAATACTCAAAATATTAAAAGCTGAATCAAATAAAACTTTTAATTATAAACAAATAGCATCAAAACTAGGAGTAGATGATGCAAGTAGCAGAAACCAAATTATAAAAAGATTATCTCAACTTGCTGCTAAGAAACAGATTGAAGAAGTAGAAAGAGGAAAATTTAAAATCATACCTAATATTAATACCTATACAGGTATTTTAGAAATCACTTCAAAAGGTACAGGATATGTAATTGTAAAAGATTTTGAAGATGATATTTTTGTCCCTAATAACAATCTTAATAAAGCGTTGAACGGAGATGAGGTAGAAGTTTATGTATATCGTAGAAAACGAAGAGGAAAGAGCGAAGGAGAGATTTCTAGAATTATTTCTCGTAAAAGGAATGAGTTTGTTGGTGTAATAGATATTCAAAAAAATTATGCCTTTGTAAATATGCAAGATGGTAAAATGTATACTGATATTTTTATACCTAAGCATAAAATAGCAGATGCAGAACATGGAGATAAAGTACTGGTAAAACTAGAAGATTGGCCAGAAAAAGCAGATTCACCTTTCGGAGAAATAATTAAAGTATTAGGAAAACCAGGAGAACACAATACCGAGATACATGCTATTTTGGCTCAGTATGGTCTGCCCTATGAGTTTCCTGAAGAGGTAGAGAATTATGCAAATACTTTAGATACATCAATTCAGGAATCAGAGATCAAGAATCGTAGAGATATGAGAAAAATTCTTACGTTTACTATTGATCCAAAAGATGCAAAAGACTTTGATGATGCATTATCATTTCAGGTTTTAGAAAATGGTAATTATGAAATCGGAATTCATATTGCAGATGTATCCCATTATGTAAAACCAGGAACAATACTTGATGATGAAGCTTATGAAAGAGCAACATCTGTATATCTGGTAGATAGAGTAGTACCTATGTTACCCGAGGTTTTATCTAATAATGCCTGTTCCTTAAGACCAAATGAAGAGAAATATACATTTTCTGCAGTGTTTGAACTAAATGATAAAGCAGAAATTAAAAACCAATGGTTTGGGAGAACAGTAACCTATTCTGATGCGAGATTTGCATACGAAGAAGCGCAGCATATTATAGAAACCCTCGAAAATGTAATTCCAGCAGAGATTTCACTTACCAGAAAAGAATATAAAACCGATCAAAAAATAGCCGATGCAGTACTCAAATTAGATGAGCTTGCCAAAGTTATGCGAGGTAAACGAATGGGAGAAGGAGCTATTTCTTTTGATAAAGTAGAAGTAAAATTTAGTCTAAACGAAAATAACGAACCAGTAGGAGTGTTTTTTAAGACTTCTAAAGACGCTAATAAACTTATTGAAGAGTTTATGTTATTAGCGAATAAAAAGGTCGCAGAATTTATAGGAAAGCAAAATCCTAAAAAAACATTTATTTATCGGGTTCATGATGAACCTAATGACGAAAAATTAGCAGCACTACAAAATATTATTGGAAGATTTGGATATAAATTAGATCTTAGAGATCGAAAAACTACTACAAAATCATTAAACGGATTATTAAAAGATGTTCAAGGTAAAAAAGAACAAAATCTGGTAGATACTTTAGCTATACGCAGTATGAGTAAGGCAGAATATACTACTCATAATATTGGTCATTATGGATTAGCATTTGATTATTATTCACACTTTACCTCTCCAATACGAAGATATCCAGATGTTATGGCACACCGTTTGTTACAACATTATATAGATAAAGGAAAATCTGTTGCAGAAGATGAATATGAAGAAAAATGTAATCATAGTAGCAGTATGGAAAATCTAGCTGCCAGTGCAGAACGTGATTCTATAAAATTTATGCAGATAAAGTTTATGAAAGATCATGAAGATGAGCAGTTTTTGGGAGTCATCTCTGGAGTTACCGAGTGGGGGATTTATGTAGAAATAATTAATAATAAATGTGAAGGTATGATTCGTCTGCGAGACATGAATGATGATCACTATGTTTTTGATCAAGATGAATATGCCATTATAGGAGAGCAAACTAAAAAAGTATACCAATTAGGAGATGAAGTATATGTAAAAGTAAAAAATGCTGATCTTATAAAAAGACACTTAGATTTTATCTTGTTAGGAAACAAGGAAGAAATAGAATAATCAAAAAATTAGTGTCGTTTGTTATACATAAGATCAAATATTGAAATATAAATCTTAAAAAAATAGGGAGATGAAAAAAATGATATTTCTTTTTGTGTTTTTATTAGTCGTATTAGGGCAAGCACAAGAAGACGTTAAAACAAAGAATCTAGATTATTTTACAGAAGTAAAAGTTTTTGATAAAATAAAAGTAACTCTTGTTAAAAGTGATAAACATAAAGTTATAATCTCTGGTTATAAAAGATCTGATGTAGAAATTATTCAAGAAGGTCTTATTTTAAAAATTAGAATGTCTTTAGATAATCTTTGGGATAAAAGTAATACCGAAGTTTTGGTTCATTATGAGGAACTGAGAAAAATTGATGCTAATGAGGGATCAACAGTAGAAGTAAAAGATATTCTTGACAGAAATAAACTTGATCTTAGGGCTCAGGAAGGAGCTGTTATACAAGCAAAAACAGAAACAGAAACAGTATTTGTTAAAGCGGTTACAGGAGGAGAAGTACATTTAGAAGGTATAGCTAAAGAGCAAGAAGTTGTTATTAATTCTGGAGGAAAGTATTATGGTAGTGAACTTGAAACAAAAAAGACACAAGTAAAAATTAGTGCTGGTGGAGTAGCAGAAGTAAATGCCAAAGAGTATATCAAAGCAAATACTAATGCTGGAGGGACTATAAGAATCTATGGAAACCCTAAACAAAAGGATACTAAAAGATTTTTAGGCGGAAAAATTGTTCAAGTTAACTAAGTAGTTTTTAACTTTGTAGCAAATACGCCTAGACCCTATGTTTCAAGATGCTCAAGCAGCTATACCATTAGGTTTTTTATTAGCCTTTTTGATTGGACCCGTTTTTTTTGTGCTTCTGGAAACAGCAGCTATTAAAGGGTTTAGAGCAGCTTTGGCAGTAGATGTAGGAGTTATTTTTGCCGATATTGTATTTATTCTCATAGCATATTTTAGTACCAATCAGATTTTAGAAAAGATTAAAGATGATCCTGCCTTATTTATGTTTGGTGGGATGTTATTATCCACTTATGGTGTAATTTCTTTTATTCAAGAAAGAAAAAACTATAATAAACTTAGAGATACTTCAGTAGAAATTATCAATAAGCATAATTATATTATGCTTTTTATAAAAGGGTTTTTACTTAATTTTATAAATATCGGGGTATTAGGATTTTGGTTAAGTGTTATTATTGTTATAGGACCACAATTAGATATGAATACCAATAGAATTCTACGGTTTTTTACTATGGTTATAGGAACATATCTTTTTATTGATTTCTTTAAAATGTTGCTAGCAAAGAGATTAAAAAGAAAACTAACACCAAAAAGAACTTATATTATTAAAAGAATAATTAGCATTGTTATGATAGTATTTGGTGTATTTCTTATTCTGAAAGGTGTATTACCAGATACTATGGAGAAACGAATCAAAGATGAGATTCAAAAAATAACACCAGAATCCAGATTTAAATAAAAAATCCTACACGTAAGTGCAGGATTTTATGAGGTGTCGAGCGGATTCGAACCGCTGTAGATGGTGTTGCAGACCACTGCCTAGCCACTCGGCCACGACACCCAATTTTTGATTGGAAGGCAAATGTAAAAAAATTTATGATTACTTCTTAAATGATTTTACAATAAAACGCTTTTTATACAATTTTAACATTATAATTATCGGTTTTTACTCCTTGTGATAGTAACCATTTCTACATTTCCACCAATAGGTGGATTAATTTTTGAAACATCTACAATAGCTTTATCAACCAATGGCAACTCATCTAATATACGAACCAAAATTCGCTCTGCAGCATGTTCTAATAATTTAGAACGAATAGCCATTTCTTCTTTTACAATGTGATTAAGATGAACATAATCTACAGTTTCTGCCAAACGATCAGATACAGCTGATTCTGATAAATTAGCCTTAATCTTTAGATCTACTCTGTAATCAGATCCTATTTTTTTTTCTTCAACAAGGCATCCATGATAGGCATAAACCTTAATATTTTTTAATTTTATTAATCCCACGGGGTTTTTAAGCAAATGTAAAAATAATCTTTACAAATCAAACAGGGTAAAAACCCCTTTTTATAATGAATTTAAAAATTTATGAAATAATTGTATTAAAGGTTTTTATACAATAGCAATGCAGGATTAGAATTTGTAGTTTATTTTTTTATAAACTTTTTAAAAACTCATCTGGTGTCATAATAGGAATAAGTGATTTTTTAAAATCTTTTCCATTTCTTGTTAAAATTATTTCACAATCAGATTCTGTTGCACTAAAATATTGAAGTGCATCTTCAAAATCTTTGAACGAAGAATTTAAACCTTTTTCGATTGTCTGCTCATTAAGAGAACAGATTTCACTAATAATTTTAAATTTTCTTAATTTTTCTCTTGCTGTTTTTGAGTTTTCAAATTTAGATATGAAATAGTTAACTGTAGCAAATGAAATAGGGGAAACAACCAAAGTTAATTTTTCTTTTTCTCCTAAAGTAGCAATTTTAGCAATTGATTCGTAAAATGGTTTTCTTTCTCCTAAAAAATCCAACATTACATTTGTATCAATAAATAATCTTTTACTCATTTGTATTTATCCATTAAGTAATCAAAGTATTCATCTTTATAGTCTAAATTGGTTGAGATATTAGTTCCAGTCGTGATACTTTTTACAAAAGGTGAAATTTCGAAATCAGTTTCATTTTTTTCTGAGGTCAAAGATTGTAGATATGCTTCCACAATTCGAGATAAACTTATTTTTTTTTCAGAAGCATATTTTTTCGCTTTTTCAATAACCTGTTGGTTAAGTTTTAGAGTTAATTTAGTGTCCATAATAATATTTATACGTATAAATATAATAAAATAATCCGTATAATTTATTTGTAAACAGTTTTTTATTTGATATTTGTGTGTACACACCAGCTTATATATAAAAACAAAGATGGTATATATGAGAAGTTTCATTTTTTTAGATTAGAATATCTTTTCAATACAAAAATTATTAATGAAGGATTGTAGTAAAAATATCATATCCTGAAATACGAAGTGTGAAGAATTGTAACAGAAATCCTGACTCTTGGGTCGCGCTCAAATTTTAAAGATAGAAAATATAGTGTATGCTTATATTTTGTACCCTAAAAAACCCCTTAGAATTTGTAGTTTTGTAACTCAATTATATCATCAATGTCAGAAGAAAAAAAATCGCTCAATTTTATAGAGCACATTATAGAAGAAGACCTATCAGCAGGAATGAACTTAAAAGATTTACGTTTTCGTTTTCCTCCAGAACCTAATGGGTATTTACATATAGGTCATACCAAAGCTATAGGTATTAGTTTTGGTCTTGGTCTTAGATATAATGCACCAGTAAACCTACGTTTTGATGATACTAATCCTGCTAAAGAAGAACAAGAATATGTAGATGCCATTAAAGAAGATATAACTTGGTTGGGGTACAAATGGGACAAAGAGTGTTATTCGTCTGACTATTTTCAGCAATTATACGATTGGACTGTTCAACTTATTAAGGATGGTAAAGCCTATGTAGATTCTCAATCTGCAGAAACTATTGCCTCTCAAAAAGGAACTACGACAGAATCAGGAATCAATAGTCCATACAGAGATCGTTCTGCTGAAGAAAATTTAGACTTGTTTCAGAAAATGAAAGAAGGTAAATTTGATGAAGGTGACCATGTAGTGAGAGCTAAGATCGATATGGCAGACCCAAATATGCTAATGCGAGATCCTTTGATGTATAGAATTTTAAAAAAATCTCATCACAGAACTGGAGATAATTGGTGTATTTATCCAATGTATGATTGGACACATGGCGAAAGTGATTATATAGAAAACATCTCACATTCTTTATGTTCCTTAGAATTTAAACCTCACAGAAAGTTGTATGACTGGTTTTTAGATCAAATTTATACCACAAATATACGCCCGAAACAAAGAGAATTTGCCAGGCTAAATTTGAGTTACACAATTATGAGTAAGCGTAAATTACTCAAATTGGTAGAAAAAGGCATTGTATTAGGATGGGATGATCCCAGAATGCCTACAATTTCGGCTTTAAGAAGAAGAGGATATACTCCTGCATCAATACGTAAATTTGTAGAAACTGTGGGTGTTGCAAAGCGCGAAAATGTAATAGATGTATCATTATTAGAATTTTGTATACGAGAGAATCTTAATAAAACTGCGCCTAGAGTAATGGCAGTATTAGATCCTATTAAGCTTGTGATTACTAATTATCCAAAAGGAGAAGAAGAGTGGTTAGAAGCAGAAAACAATCCAGAAGATGAGACTTCGGGTAGCAGAAAAGTACCATTTTCTGGAGAATTATATATTGAAAGAGAAGACTTTAAAGAAGAAGCAAGTAAAAAATTTTTCAGGTTAACATTAGGAAAAGAAGTACGCCTTAAAAATGCATATATCATCAAGGGAGAAGATGTAATAAAAAACGCTGAAGGAAATATTACAGAAATTCATTGTACTTATGATCCAAAAAGTAAATCGGGTAGTGGTACAGAAGAGTCAAAGCGTAATGTAAAAGGTACATTACATTGGGTATCGGTTACTCATGCTATTTCTTCAGAGGTTCGAATTTATGATAGATTATTTAGTGATGAAGCTCCCGATAGTCATAAAGACAAAGATTTTATGGAATTTTTAAATCCGAATTCTTTAAAAGTAATAACAGGTTATGTAGAACCTGGTCTTAAAGATGTTAAACCACTAGATCAGTTTCAGTTTCAAAGATTAGGATATTTTAATGTAGATATTGATAGTAAACCTGAGGCCTTGGTATTTAATAAAACTGTTGGTTTACGAGATACGTGGGCAAAGGTAAAACCAGTTTCGACACATCAAAATGTTAAAAACCAACCTCAGAATCAGCAAAAAGCAATACCTGCAATTGAAGAAATAAAAAAAGTAGGGAAGAAGTATACAAATGTACCAGATGCTAAAAGAGAAGTCCTTAAAACCAAAATTATAGAAATTGCCAAAACTGTAGAAATAGAAGAGCTTGTACCACTTTATGAAACCGCTGTAAAAAAAGCAGGAACTCGAATTGCTACTATGATTGCTTTAGATGTAATTCTTAAAAACAAAGGAATTCAACCAGATCAGTTAGCAACAGATTTTATTACTAAAGCCCTTGATGATAAGAATGAATTATTACAATTAAAGGCCAAAGAAATTGCTTCTAACTATGATATATAAAGAAAGATTTTATTGATACAGAAAACACTTTTGTATTTATTATAAGCCTCTTAATTTTCTGCAATATGCTCATCTAAAGGAATTTCGATATCTGTTTTAAAATTAGGAAAGAGCTTTTTAGTTTTGGGGTCGTCGAGAAGTTTATTAGATTCTACAAAATACCACTGCGTTTTTTTTCTATTATAAAAACCAAATAATGAACTTTTTAAGGTAATTAACCTACCATTAAAATCCATTTTAATGGTATTTTTAACTAAACAACGATACTCTTTTTTTTCTTTTTTGAGCTCAGTTATTTCATCTATTTCAGAACTAAGAATCTTTATTTTTTGGGCATCCATGGTTCTAAAAATTTCATCCATAGTAGCCATTAATTCCTTTTCTCCATAAGCTTTGTAAACTTTTGGATGCGTATATTTAAGTATTGTACTTAAATTTCTATCTATTGATGCTTTAGAAGTTGCTTTTGCATCTCGTAATGCAAATTCTTTTAATGTACTTATGTTTTGACAAAAAACACTTCCAGAAATAAAAAGAAATATAAAAAAGGAATTTTTCATGGTAGACAATTTTTATAAATATAAGAATTTCTTAAACTATAAAAAATACTTATAGTTTTTAATAAACCATTATTTTTATTTATTAAAAATTACTTTATGTAAAATGATATAAGAGAAGAAAATAAAAAAGCAATATAATCTTATCACTTTTTTATGTTGGTTGTGTAAAACGTATTATTTTTAGTTTTTGGTAAAAATAAGAGTTGTTTTTAATCTTTAAAGAAAAAACAAACCCGATCATAGAATTTGATCGGGTTTGGGAATCAAAATTATATTTTTATTAATTGTTGTTTGGTTTTTTACCAAGACCTTTTTTGGCGTTTTGTTTTTTCATTTCTTCTCCTATTTGGTTGGAAGCTGTGAAGGATGCAATCATATTGTTTAGCATATCGCTACCTGCTTGTGGAGAATTTGGAAGTAAAATTAAATTGCTGTTGGTTTCTTCTCCAATAGATTGTAAAGTATCATAATGCTGTGTTACTACAATTAAAGCAGAAGCTTCTTGTGAATTAATACCCACATTATTCAAAACATCAACACTTTCTTCCAGACCTCTAGCAATTTCCCTACGTTGATCTGCAATACCTTGACCTTGCAATCTTTTACTTTCAGCTTCAGCACGTGCTTTTGCTACAATTTTAATTCTTTCAGCTTCAGCTTCATACTCTGCAGCTACCTTTTCTCGTTCGGCAGCATTAATTCTGTTCATAGCTTCTTTAACTTGCAAATCGGGATCAATATCGGTTACCAAAGTTTTAATGATATCATATCCATAATTTACCATGGCTTCATTAAGTTCTTGTTTTACTGCAATAGCAATATCATCTTTACGTTCAAAAACATCATCCAGCTTCATTTTTGGTACTTCAGCACGAACCACATCAAAAACATAAGATGTAATTTGATCATGCGGATTTTCTAATTTATAAAATGCATCATATACTTTGTTTTTAATGACTTGAAATTGAACAGATATTTTAAGACGTACAAATACATCATCTTTTGTTTTGGTTTCGACAAGAACATCAAGTTGTTGAATTTTTAGATTGATTCGCCCAGAGATTCGATCAAAAACTGGAATTTTAAAGTGTAATCCTGAATTTCTGATACTTAAAAATTTACCAAAACGTTCAACAACTGCAGAAGTTTGTTGTTTTACAGTAAATATTCCTGATAATAGAATGATAAATCCGAAAATTACTAGTGGAATTAAATATAGCTCCATTATTTTTATATTAAGAGTTAAAAGTTTTTCTGTAGATCAATGTACTAATAAATTACAAATGATCTGTTATTATTTTCAAAGAGTTATCATAGCAATGTAGGTATTGGCTAAAAAAGAAATATTAATTTTTTCTGTTGATTAACTTTCTAATGGGTGATAATCTTATACTGTTTTTCTATAATAGAATAATTTTAAATACAATTTACTATATCAGTATAACAATTTTGGTATATGTTACATTTAAGTAAAAAGGATTATTAGTAATAAACCGTCACTTTTTTTAGTATAATCGTCACAAATTTTTTTTGAATACTAATTTTTTTGATGATTCTGGTATGTTAGCATCTTTTAAATTAAAAGATAAAATAATGAAAAAAATAGAAAAATTAGTATTTGTAGTATTGGTAGCAATTTTTATTTCTTCTTGTGGTAATAATCTTTCATTTGATGCAGAAGGATTTGAAGGAGTAGAGGAGAACTTGAACAGTAAATTTGGAAATGATGCTTTTTATACAGAATTATCAATTGCATATAATAAGCATGCAGGAGCTATAATTAGTGTAACAGTAACCAAAAATCCGTCGACATTAAAAATGGAAAGTTGGAATTTTATCAATAGTGCATGGTCTCAAACAGCAGATATTACCCTCGAATTATCTAGTGGCAAGGCTGAAGATTTTATGTTTAATTTAAACGAAGAGGTAGACTTAGGCAAACTAGGAGAACTTGTAGAGAAGTCTATAAAAAAACTTAAAGATGAGAAAAATATTGATGATGCTGTTTTGTCTATAACTTCGATCATGGCACCAAATGATGGTGATAAGTCAAAGATGAATTATTTTATTATATTAAAACCTAAAAATGGAGGAACCGACTTTTATTTTACTTATAATTTAGATGGAACATTAGAAAAGTTTGATTATTAAAAACAATATACTTTATTTATAGGTCACTGTTGATATGAAACAGTGACCTGTATTTTTTTAGTATTTCATTAGTTTTTTTCAATAGCATTTTCTATTCTTTTAATAGTTTCTTTTTTACCGATTATCGATGCAATTTGAAATAGATCTGGTCCTTGAAGCGAACCTACTAAAGCTATACGCAATGGCATCATGATTTTACCAAAACTAATTTCTTTACCTATGATCCATCCTTTTACAATAGTTGAAACATTTTTTTCTGAAAAATTTGAAATATCATTTAATATTCTTGTTAACTCATACATTAAACCAGGTGTATCTTGTTTCCAGGCTTTTTTAACAGCCTTTTCATCATATTCATTGGGTGACAAAAAATAAAAATGGCTAAGACTCCAAAAATCTTTGGTAAATGTAGCTCGTTCTTTTATTGTATTTACAATAGCATTTAGATCTAGGGTTGTAGAGATCTTTTTTTCAGACAGAATAGCTTCAAATTGTTGAGACAATATAGTACTATCAATTTGTTGTAACTGTTGTTGTTGAAACCATTTCGTTTTTTCTGGATCAAATTTGGCGCCAGCTTTATGAACACGTTTTATATCAAATTCCTGAATTAGTTCTTGCAAAGAAAATAACTCTTGTTCCGTACCTGGATTCCATCCTAAAAAGGCAAGCATATTAACAACAGCTTCTGGTAAGTACCCATCTTCTCGATATCCAGAAGAGATATTTTTAGTTTTTGGATCTACCCATTGCAACGGAAACACAGGAAATCCCATTTTATCTCCATCTCTTTTGCTAAGTTTTCCTTTACCTACAGGTTTTAAAATTAGAGGTAAATGAGCAAAACTTGGAGGATTCCAACCAAAAGCGCGATACAAAAGCACATGCAGTGCTAAAGATGGTAACCATTCTTCTCCTCGAATCACATGTGTAATTTTCATTAAGTGATCATCCACAATATTAGCAAGATGATAAGTAGGCATCCCATCACTTTTGAACAAAATTTTATCATCAAGAATATTAGTATCAATCTTTATATTTCCCCGAATTTCATCTGTAAGATGTAAAATTTCATCTTTAGGAGATTTAAACCTAATAACGTAGGATTCACCAGAGTTAATTTTTGCTGTTACTTCATCTTCAGATAGGGATAGAGAATTAGTAAGTTTTTCTCTGTTATGCCAATTATAGATAAATGTTTTACCATTGGCTTCATGATTTTTTCTATGGGTATCAAGAGCTTCTGTAGTGTCAAAAGCAAAATAGGCATGACCATCTTTTATTAATTGATCAACATATTGCTTATATAAATGTTTACGTTCACTTTGTCTATAGGGACCAAACCCTCTATCTTTTCCTGGCCCTTCATCAAATGGAATACTACACCAATCCAATGCTTCTTTGATATATTCTTCGGCTCCAGAAACATATCTGTTTTGATCAGTGTCTTCTATTCTAAGTACAAAGGTTCCATTATGTTGCTTGGCAAAAAGATAATTAAATAACGCAGTTCTCACACCCCCTATATGTAAGGGTCCAGTAGGACTTGGTGCAAATCGTACCCTAATGTCTTTTGTCATGATTATGTTTTTTAAACTTTAGAAAGTTTTACAAATAAATGACAAAGATACAATCTTAAATATGCTATGGAAATGATTTCATGGGATAACATAATTCTTAATTTCTTTTTTAGTGCTTGTGATGGTACTCATTATGTTTTGTACTAATGAATTTAAAATATCTTATTTAATAATTATATTAAAAGCATATATTTAAAATGATATTACATTAATTATTATAAAAATGAGTATATCTTCTCAAGTATGTTTTCTTTTTTTAATAACAGTATATGTATAGAGAATTGAATTATTATAAATATATTAATTCTATTAAAAATAAAATTGTAGATTTATTGGTTAATGAAAAAGGAAGGTTTAGGATATGGATAATTTTCAGTATATAAAAAGTAAATTAGAGCAGTTTACAAGAAAATATTATATCAATGAACTTATAAAAGGCATTATACTTTTTTTTGCTATTGGTGTTTTATATTTTTTAATAACGC
>CAKMZM010000090.1 GCA_929200365.1 uncultured Flavobacteriaceae bacterium
GAATCTGTTTCGTCGAGTATGGCCAGCTTAGGCTCCATCATTGCCATCTGAAATATTTCATTACGTTTTTTCTCACCACCCGAGAATCCTTCATTAAGAGAACGTGATAAGAATTTGCGATCAATTTCTAGTAATTCAGATTTTTCACGAATTTTTTTAAGCATGTTTTTAGCGGGCATTTCTTCCAGGCCTTGTGCTTTTCGTGTTTCATTTATGGCAGTTTTCATAAAATTAGTGACTGTTACACCAGGAATTTCTACAGGGTATTGAAACGACAGAAAAATCCCTTTATGAGCGCGTTCTTCTGCAGCAAGTTCCTCAATATCTTCTCCTTCTAAAAGAATTTCTCCCTTAGTGACTTCATATTCTTCTTTACCTGCAACGATACTGGCTAATGTGCTTTTTCCAGCACCATTTGGTCCCATAATTGCATGTATTTCTCCTGCTTTTACATTTAGGTTAAGACCTTTTAGTATTTCTTTTCCTTCTACACTTGCGTGTAAATCTTTAATTTTCAGCATCATCTCTTAATTTAAATATTTAGGTGCTTTAGGTAACTTATTAAAATCTTCTTTTTGATGTTGTAGATATACTTTTGCATTTTTTTCTTTAGCAAAAGCCTCAAATTTATCCATGCTTTTTAGAGTTTGATCTACATTAAAATTGAAAATAGGCACTCTTTTGTGTTCTCTGTTTTCATACAGATGATACAAATCACCTGTTAATAAAAGAGGGCCATGTTCTGTCAAATCCAAATATAAAACTTGATGACCAGGAGTATGCCCTGGCATAGATTTGATAATCACACTTCCGTCTTCAAAAACATCAAAATCCCCATTGAGCTTCTTTATGTTTGTTAGTTCTTTAATTGCATTATAATTTTTAGTATTTTTTTTCTGACTGGTTGGGCTGGTAATAGAATCGTATTCAACTTCTTGTACTAGCCATGTAGCGTTTTTAAAGACATTTGCATGACCCGTATGATCATAATGAGAATGTGATAGTGCTATATATTGTATGTCTTCTATAGTCATTCCAATAGATTTCAATTGGTTTGCGACAGAGTCTTTTCTCGATGAGGTAAAAGCTCCACTTGGATCTGTAAAGGGTTCAGGCAAGCCAACCAGTGTTTGTGGAAGTCCAGCATCCCACATCAAATTACCTTTTGGGTGACTGATTACATAAAATGCATTAGCAAACTCTTTAGTTTGCCCCTGATAGGTTGTATCCTGAGAAAAAAGCTCTAATTTATTAGCTATTACTGTGCCTCCGTCAAAGGTATAAAGTTTTATATCAGGCTTTTTAATTTCTTGAGGAACAGAGGTAATTCCTGAACTTTCTTTTTTTGTTTTTTTACATGCAAAGATAACTGTGATTATACATAGTAAAGTTATATATTTTTTCATTATTATTTTATAGTGTATAATACTTTTACTCTTTTTCAGAGTTTAGCACTTTATTTATATAATAGTTATTTTTCTTTTTCTAGATCAGCAGAGTTTTTATCCTTTTCTGAAGACTTAATTTTAGTGGGCAACTCTGAGGTCGGCGCACTTACTCCGATAATTTCTTTTATTTCTACGACCTCTTCCCATCCTTGTTCTGGATTGGGTTTTATGATTCCTTTTACCACCACAGGAACCATATCATATTCTTCTCTTTGTAGAGGATCTACTTTTTTAGCAAGTTCAAGAGTGATATCGTCAATTATCACCCCATATATGAAGTCATTACCTTTTAATACTGCGGCATCATCAATAAGAATAAATTCGCCACGAATTAGATTAGATTCGTCATTTTTGTTTTCAGACTTGCAGGAAAAAAGAATCAGACTTAGTGCAATTAAAATAAATGATTTTTTCATTAGAGTGTAATTTGATGGTTTTAAAATTACCCTACAGAACCTTCTAAAGAAATCTCCAGAAGTTTTTGAGCTTCTACTGCAAACTCCATAGGTAGTTTATTCAATACTTCTTTACTAAAACCATTAACGATCAAAGCGATTGCTTTTTCTGTATCGATTCCTCGTTGGTTACAATAAAAAATTTGGTCTTCACCTATTTTGCTAGTAGTTGCTTCATGTTCTATTTGAGCGGTTTTGTTTTTAGTTTCTATATAAGGAAACGTATGTGCGCCACATTCATTGCCCATTAATAAAGAATCACATTGTGAAAAATTACGTGCATTGGTCGCTCTACTACTTATTTGCACTAATCCTCGATAACTATTTTGGGATTTCCCTGCAGAAATACCCTTAGAAATGATAGTACTTTTGGTGTTTTTGCCTAGGTGTATCATTTTTGTACCTGTATCTGCTTGTTGAAAATTATTGGTTACAGCAATAGAATAAAATTCTCCAACAGAGTTATCTCCTTTTAGTATACAAGAAGGGTATTTCCAGGTAATTGCTGATCCTGTTTCTACTTGTGTCCATGAAATTTTGGAATTGTTTTCACAAAGCCCTCTTTTGGTTACAAAATTGTAAACACCTCCTTTTCCTTCGGCATTACCAGGATACCAGTTTTGTACTGTAGAGTATTTTATTTCTGCATCATCTAATGCTATTAATTCAACAACAGCGGCATGTAACTGATTTTCATCGCGAGAAGGAGCAGTACACCCTTCTAGATAACTTACATAACTTCCTTGATCTGCCACCACTAAAGTTCGCTCGAATTGTCCTGTCCCTGCCTGATTGATTCTAAAATAGGTAGATAGTTCCATTGGACAACGAACACCTTTAGGAATATAGCAAAACGAACCATCGCTAAAAACAGCAGAGTTTAGAGCGGCATAAAAATTATCTTTCTGTGGGACTACAGATCCAATATATTTTTTAACTAATTCTGGATGTTCTTGAATAGCTTCAGAAATAGAGCAAAATATAATTCCTTTTTCTGCAAGAGTTTCTTTAAACGTTGTAGCTACTGATACAGAATCCATTACAATATCTACTGCTACTCCTGCTAATTTCTTTTGTTCATCTAATGAAATTCCAAGTCTTTTAAAGGTATCGAGTAATTCTGGATCTACCTCATCAATACTATTATATTTAGGTTTTTTATTTGGTGCAGAATAATAGGAGATATTCTGAAAATCTGGTTTTTCGTAAGTAACATTTGCCCATTCAGGTTCTTCCATTTGTTTCCATGCTCGAAAAGCTTCAAGTCTCCATTCTGTCATCCATTCGGGTTCTTCTTTTTTCTTAGAAATCGCACGTACGATATCTTCATTAAGACCAACAGGAAAAGTATCAGATTCTATATCTGTATAGAATCCATACTCATACTCTTTTGTCTCTAATTCTTTTTTTAAGTCGTCTTCAGTATATGCCATTTTCTTTATCCTAAATTAGTTCAGGACTTTTTTATCAATTAAAGGGAAAAACTTTCTCCACAACCACAAGTTCTACTGGCATTAGGATTATTAAACACAAAACCAGTACCGTTTAAACCACCAGAATATTCTAGAGTTGTACCTATCAAATAAAGGAAACTTTTTTTATCTACAATGATTTTTACACTATTATCTTCAAATATTTTATCTCCTTCTTGTAGTGCTTTATCAAACTTTAAATCATATGATAAACCAGAGCACCCTCCGCTTTTTACACCTACTCGCACATAGTCTATAGCTGCATTATATCCATCTTCACTCATCAATTCGATAATTTTATTTTTTGCTATGTCTGATACCTTAATCATACTTTTATAATATAGATTAATTCTAAATGAAATGCAAATATACTACATAAGTAGATTTTATACACAAAACCTAGTATATATCTGTTATATATTAGAATAAGCAAAAATTATGATGGTTTGGAAAAAGATGTTAAAACTCTGAAAAACGATTGTCATTCACAAAGTCATCATCTGTAAGTGTTTTTAGAAAGGCAATAATTAATAGCTTTTCTTGAGTTGTCATAGGGATTCCCAGAGAGCCATCCTCGTTTTTAAGTATAGGGTCTATAGTTTCAGAATCTACCATCCCATCACTATAGTGGTTTAAAACATCATCTAATGTTTTAAATCTACCATCATGCATGTAGGGAAAAGTAAGTTCAATATTTCTTAGGCTGGGAACCTTAAATTTATAAATATCAGTTTCTTCTCCAGTTACACGTTTTCTTCCTATATCATTATATTGAAGATCAACTGGCAATCCATTATTGCGGTATGTTTGGTCGGTAAATAAAGTGCCTTGATGGCAAGAAGCACATTTGGATTTGAAAAGTTCGAAACCTGCGGCTTCATTTTCGGTAAACACAGAGCCTTCGTTTCTTTCTATCTTATCATACTTGGTATTTGCAGAAATCATCATAATCATAAATTGAGAAATGGCTTTAAGCATATTATCAGAATTTATTTTTTGATCTTCGAATGCTTCGGCAAATAATTTCACATATTCTGGTTGCGCTTCTAGTTTTTTGATAACATTGTTAAAAGTTTCATTCATTTCAACTTCTGCAGTAATAGGTATAATCGGTTGTAAGTCTAGATGTATTGCGGCACCATCCCAGGTAAATTCTTTCATAAATGCCATATTGTGTAAAGGTTGAGCATTGCGAGTGCCTAAAGCACCTCCTACACCATGACTTACAATGTGTGTATGGTGTGTGAATGCAAAATCCTGAATATGGCAAAAGCCACATGCAATTACGCCATCTGATGCTAATTGACCTTCGTAAAACAATTTTTTTCCTAGCTCAAAGCCTTTTTGTGTAGGAGGGTTAAGAGTAATATCGTAGCTAGGTTCAGGGAAGTTTGCTGGAACGGTAAACTCTAGTTTTTCATTCTCTATAGGCACATAATTATCCTTATCAGAGCTGCATGCAACTCCGATAAGAATAAGGGTAATATAAGATAATAACTTCAAAATGTTATTTTAATTAGATACACCTGTACTAAACATAGTACTTATATTTTCTGCAACTTTTGGAGCATATACTGGATCTACCTGAATACTGTTTTTTTGCTCTAGAGAGAGTGTATTTATACCGTCAAAAATCTTTGCAATATCAACATTAATTACAATTTCTGGTGATTTTGATTTTTCAATAGTCAATGCACTTGGTAATTCGAGTGTGATCTCCTGATAATTATCTAATGTAGTACCATGACTTCCTACATGAATTAAAAAATCGGTATTGGATCCACCATTTGCAGTGTACATTCCTTCAAATTTAATGAATTTATATCCAGCGGCCCAATTCCATAACATTTGGTTTTCTTCTGCGGTAGGAATAAAATTAGCCGTACCTGATTCAAATGGATATTTGGATTGATCTACACCAAAACCAAACCTAATTTTGGTATATTCTCCTTCAGGAATACTATTTAGGGTTATTTTTTTGCTTTCTGATTTTGCTTCATTGATTACAAAGTAGCTATCGGCAACGGGGTACTTAAATTCTTCTTTATTCGCTTTTATTAATACAATATTACTTATAATATATTTTAGTTCAGAGATCGTATAGGTTTCATTACTTTTATTAGTATATGAAGTTTCTTCTAAAACAATAGGGGTATTATCAATACTATTATTGAAATTAAGTTCTATGTTTCCAAATGTTTTTGTAGCTCCTTCGTCGTCATTTTTACAAGATATTACGACTAAAAAAGCGAATAGGATTATTATATTTTTCATTTTTTTTCTTTATATTTTATAATTATAAAATCTTTAGACCCCTTGTTATTGGGTACATCAAAGTCATTACTTTCAGAACCGCCAACAACAATAATTTTTTTGTCGCTTGTTTCTAAACAATCTTCACCAAAATCTGATTGACTCCCTCCAGTGACTGATTTCCAAAGAATTTTACCCGTGTTATCAATCATGATATTCCAGATATCGCTTTGACCTTTGTTTTCACTAACATCACCATCATTACTTCTGGAGTTTCCGGTAATAATAAAACCATTATTTTGAGTTTTGTATATTCCTCTACCAGTATCAAATTGGGCACCTCCTAATGATTTTTGCCATAGAACCTTTCCTTTTCCATCTATTTGTATCATCCATAAATCTGCATTTCCTTTGGCATTAGTAATATCACCATCATTACTTCTAGAATCTCCTACAATCACATATTTTCCATCCCCAGAGGTTGCAATCCCATAGCTGACATCTATTTCAGAGCCTCCATAGGATTTTTGCCATACTTTATTACCTTCAGAATCTACTTTTACTGCCCAGAAATCATAGCTACCTTTACTATCTGTAATATCAAAATCAATACTTTCTGAAGAGCCAATCATTAAGAATCCGTTATCTTCTGTTTGAAGAACATCATAACTACGGTCATTATTGGTTCCTCCAAAATAACGTCTCCATACTTTATTACCATCTGAGTCAAGTTTTATGCCCCAAAATTCTCCTACTCCATGTTTTGTATTACTCTTATTATCATTACCACCACCATCACTGGCACTTACATCAAGGAATCCTGTAATAAAATATCCTGCATCATTGGTTTGTACTACAGAAAAAGCACGATCAATCCCTGCAAAACCAAAGCTTTTTTCCCATTGGATTTGACCTGTGGCATCTAGCTTAATGATCCAGTAATCTTGTAAACCTGAATTTAGGCTTACATCTTCATCATTACTTCTGCTATATCCTACAACAGCATAACCTCCATCTGCAGTTTTAATAATTTTTTCGGCTCTTTCATCCCCTGTTCCTCCATAGGTTTTACTCCATACAATTTCTCCTTCTTTGGTAAGTTTAAGTACCCAGTAATCACTATCGGTAGCAGATTTATCAGTAATATCACCATCAATGCTTAAGGTATATCCTGCAACAGCATAACCCCCATCAGTAGTTTCGACTACTGATAGGGCGTTATCTTCATTACTTCCTCCAAATGTTTTTACCCATTCTATTGTCTTTTTAAGACTTTGTGTTTGATCTGGTTTAGCATCATCACTACTACAAGAAATTAAAGTGCATATTAAAATAATGATACTAAGTTTATAAGATAATAAATTAGGGGTACTCATTTGATTATGAATTTAATAAGTTACTTTTTTACAAAACGCTTTGTATATATTTGATTATTGGCAGCAATTTGCACAAAATAAGTCCCAGATTTTAAGTTAGAAACATTTATTGTGTTTGTAACGGTTCCTTGAGTCACTAATTGTCCTAAAAAGTTTTTGATTTCATAATTAGCATTTTTATCTATACCATTAAGAAATACACTTAGGATATCTTTAGCAGGTACAGGGAATAGATACAGGTTTGGTTCTTTTATCGAAGCCAGATCATTGTTTAAAGTATTAGTCGTAAGGGAGATGTTATCAATACCAATATCTGCTTGTTTGTCTGATCCCATTGTTCTTTTAAATCGTAGTTGTACAACGCTTCCAACATACGTAGAAAGATTAATATTGCTGGTGTTCCAGGTGTCTCCTTGGTTTCCACGTTTTCCCCATATATTAATCCATGATGATCCGTTGTTTGTACTTGCTTCTAAGGCGATGTTTCCTATGTCAGAAGTGCCGTGCATACGATAGTCAAATGAAAATGTGGCAGAAGACTGGCTGCTTAGATCAAAACAAGGAGAGTTTAATAGTACTTGTTCATTAGATGATCCTATTTTTTTGGTTTTATTGCTACTTATAGTCCAATTCGCTATACCTTCGTTATCTTGAGTCCATAAGCGAAATGAGTTTTCAAGTCTTTGATTATATGGGAACGAAGATATACTGGAGACACATCTTTGTATACCACTACCTGTAGTAATATTGATTGTATAATCTTCTACTTCTCCGTATTGAAAAGATTCACATGGGGTTGGTATTGCATTATACTTCATAGAAACACGCATTCTGGTTGTTCCTTCTGCAGTTGTTGCAGGAATTGTAAAACTACCATTAACGGGTGTGGTTTGAGAAGGGGCTTTGGTCCATACTTGTTCTCCCAAATCAGCAAAATCTCCATCTTTATTATAATCTATCCATACACTATATGCTTCATTATACTTATTATTGGCCCATAATGGAGTAATACTGATATTTTGAACAATTCCTTTGCCCAAATCTGTTGATATTGAAGTATAATCACCATAGCCACCAGTAGAGGCGCTTGTAGTGTTGTTTATAGTCCCTATACTTACATTACTTATGTATTCATCGGTTACAGTCTTACCATTAGAATCACAATAGTTCAATTGTACATCTGTAGTTGTGAAATTCACAGAAGCACTGTATCCAGAAGTAGCTCCGTCCTGACACTTGCTTCTTACCTGAGCTTCATAAGATACATTAAGAGACAGGTTTGTTATGGCATGCGAAGCTGCATTTGCTGTATTTGTTGTCCAGGATGAAGTTCCAGTCTGGCGGTATCTTACATCATAAGTTGCTCCAGGTACAGCAGACCAGTTAATTGTAGCAGATGTTGCGGTTATATTAGAAGTAGTAACTCCAGAAG
This sequence comes from uncultured Flavobacteriaceae bacterium, assembly GCA_929200365.1. GTDB lineage: Bacteria > Bacteroidota > Bacteroidia > Flavobacteriales > Flavobacteriaceae > Aquimarina. The sequence continues at coordinate 8,437 of CAKMZM010000090.1, forward strand.
GTACGTTTGCCTGACATGTAACTGGACCACTTTTTCGTACTAAGAAAAATCCTCCTTCAATATCACTAATTACAATATTTCCACTTTCAAAATAAGGATATACATTCCAAGCTCCACTCATAGTCACACTATTACTAGAAGTATATGTGTCAAAAAAACCAACTTCAGTCATACTTTTAGCACCAATGTTTGAAACATCTATAACTCTTAACCCTGCTCTATAGTTTGCCAAATAGAATAAATTTCCTTTTACATATCCATTGTGATCAGTGGCTGCTGTAGGGCCAAAATAATTAAAATGGAATTTTGGGTTGTCCAAATCCTGAAAGTCAAAAATGATTGTTTTTGTATTAAAACCAACTCCTTGCTCATCAAGCTCATCCCCCAATATAAAATACCTTAAGTCTTCTGTAAACCACCCTTGGTGTGTATAGTTAACATCAGAATATTTTATAGTTGATATTGTTTTAGGATTTGCTTTATCTGTGATATCAGCGATTACGATTTCAATCTCGTTGCTACCGATTAGAATTTCTTTTCCAGTATGATCACTATCGGGACCATTATAAGTGATCACCTGAGCATCATGTGTATATGCTCGTTGCCCTCCAGAAAGAAACCCACCAGCATTAGTAGGGTTTTTAGGGTTTTGTATGTTAATAAAAAGTGGCCCTCCTTGGTAGGGGCCAGAATTTCTTTGAGCACCTACTATATATGCATAACCAGAATCTTCATTAATTACAATATTATGGGCATTCCCAAATTCGGTATACCTTGTATCTGCTGTAAATGTTTGAGGAGGATTTGCTACATTACGTAATCTGGTAAGATCAAAAACCTGCAATCCATGACCAGAAGCTTCACTTATAATAAAGGCATGGTTTTTATATACTTTTACATCTCTCCATGTACTATTAGAGGTAGCTGTAGGTACTTTACCCAGATAAATTGGGTTGGTAGGATTAGAAATGTCTATAAATGCAGTTCCGTTATCTAAACAAATAATTGCATATTCTTTTCCAGTTTGTGAATCTGTCCACCCCCAACTATCATTACCAGATGATGCACTCATCTGAGATAGTGTAATATGAGACATTAGATCATAATCATTACAAGGGTAAGAGCCTGCCAATCCATTTTGACATGGGGTTTGGCTATAAGAGAATGCTACTGCAATTAGCAGTAGAAGTGTAGTTGTTAGAGTTTTCATTAAGTTTGAGTTTTAAGAGTTTGTAGTAACTAAAAGTTTATATCATATACTAAATGGTTTAATTAGTCAAATAAATAATTGACTAATGTATCAAATTTCTGGATAGATATTTATATAACCCAGATAGATTTTGTTTTAATTTAACAAAAATTAACACTTATTCATGTAAATTTATGAATTGAAATCACTTTGTTGCCTACCTTTGCATAATGATTGAAGATAAAAACACACCAAATACACAACTGTCTGATTTAGGAGAATTTGGACTGATTAACCATTTGACTAAGAATTTTGATATCAACCAAAAAACAACCTCTCTTGGAATTGGGGATGATGCGGCGGTTTTAGATTTTGAAAATAAAAAGTGCGTATTAACGACAGATTTATTGATTGAAGGGGTACATTTTGATCTATCTTACGTTCCTTTAAAACATTTAGGATATAAAGCAGTAGTAGTAAACCTTTCTGATGTATATGCGATGAATGCTGTAGCATCACAGATTACCGTTTCTATTGCTGTATCAAATAGGTTTCCTTTAGAAGCATTAGAAGAATTATATGCAGGTATTGAAACTGCTGCAAAGATTTATAATGTAGATGTGGTAGGAGGAGATACAACCTCTTCAACAACAGGGTTGCTTATTAGTATTACTGCTGTTGGATATGCAAATGAAGAAGATTTGGCTTATCGTAGTGGAGCCAAAGAACATGATCTTTTGGTTGTAACAGGTGATTTGGGAGCAGCATATTTAGGACTTCAGGTACTAGAAAGAGAGAAACAAGTTTATGAAGTTAACCCAAATTTGCAGCCAGATTTGGATCAATATGCTTATATTATTGAAAGACAACTTAAACCAGAAGCACGAAAAGATATATCAGAACTTCTTAAAGCATTAGATGTAAAACCCACAAGTATGATTGATATAAGTGATGGGTTATCATCTGAAGTGATACACCTTTGTTCTCAATCCAAAGTTGGAGTAAACCTATATGAAGAAAAAATTCCATTAGACCCAACAGTGATATCTACATGCGAAGAATTTAAAATGAATAGTACAACAGTAGCATTAAATGGAGGAGAAGACTATGAATTATTGTTTACAATCAAACAAGAGGATTTTCCTAAAATAAAAGCAAATCCCAGTCTTACAGTCATTGGTCATATAACAGATAAAAAAAGTGGAATAGGGCTAGTAACTAGAGCAAATGAAAAGATAGCGATACAAGCTCAGGGGTGGAACCCAATTAAAGAATAATTATGAAGCTGCCTGAAATGTAGTATCACGGTTAACTCTTGCTTGCTTTTTGGCATGCACAAATGCCAAAGCATCATTTATTTCTTTTAATCTGGGAGTCATTGCTTCTAATTGCCCTTTGCTATTAATGGTAGCTTGTTTACCACAGTGTGAACAGGTATATTCTTTAATATGATCAGTAATATTTTTAGAAAGAAGATAATTATGGCTAAATAAAGAACAGTAAATTTTTGAAAAAGAAAATGTAGAGGTAGGGGTGTTTTTTTTCATCATTTTTTGGAGTTAGAATTTATAGAGAATGGTTATCGACTCATTATCAGTACAATAATAATACTTTTTTTGTTATTATACATGTTTTTGTAAGAAAAAATTACTATAAATAATGATTTTTGATTAAAAACATTCTTTTTTTGGTGTTTTTAACCTGTAAATAAGTATTTCGTCTATTATTTTTGGGAAATCAAAAAGATTTAGTGCTTTCTAGCTTTTGGTTAAAAAGAGTTTAGAAACTTACAAAGTTCTTCAATATATTCATTCTTATTCTCTATATGTGTCATATGTCCTCCATCAAAGCTAATAAGATTAATTTTATAGTGTTTAGATTCTTTAAGACTTTGATTGTATGACAAAATAGGGTCTTTAATTCCAGCAAATATAATTTTTGGGTTATTAAAGTTAGCTAAAAGAGATGTATAATCTTTTCTTATTTTCATCCCTTCTAAACCAGAAATGATTCCTTGTAAGGGAGTTTTTGAAGCTTCGTCTTTAATTTTATTAATTTTACTAGCAAATCGTAATTGGTTTTCTTTTGCAAAAAGATTAGCAATTACCATATTGGCATATACATTTGGATTTTTCTTTACAATATTGATTGCCCTGCTACGGTTTTGTTTTTTCTTTGGGCTATCAGGAAACGAGGTAGAGTTTAGTAATACCAGCCCCGAAACCATATCCTGAAAAAGAGCTATGCAAGCAAGGGCTACATATCCTCCCATAGAATGACCTACAAAAACGGCTCTAGAAATATCCAAATTATCCAAGACAACTTTTACTACTTGAGCCATATCTTCCATAGTGTGTATGTATCCCATACACTCGGTATGTCCATGACCTAAGAGATCGATCGTAATGCAATGATATGTGCTTGATATAAGGTCGATGCTTTCTTCCCACATAGTAGAATTTTCTAAAAACCCATGTAGAAAGATTACAGAAGTACCTTTTCCAAAGGTGTTATAATTTATTTTAATCCCTTTGTATGTTACTATCATTTTGTCTTTTCAATTTAATGCACAAAGAAACTGGAAACTAAACTTTTTTAAAATGCAAATAAGCATTTTTTAAGCTACTACCTGTTATTATAGATTAATTTTTACCTTTTTATGCAATACTACTGCGATTATTTTGTATGCTTATTATGGTTTCATTATTATTGCTGAAGTGATTTAAAAGACACATAAATACCTATCTAAATGAGATTTAATAAAGAAACTTTTGTTGCAGGATTTGCGTTATTCTCAATGTTTTTTGGAGCAGGAAACCTCATGCTCCCACCTCTTTTGGGGTATAAGGCAGGTGATGCATGGTTTCTGGTTATTATGGGTTTTGTTATTTCGGCAGTAGTTATTCCTTTGTTAGGAATTTTTGCTCACGCCCGATTACAAGGTACAATGTTGGATTTTGCAAAGAAAGTATCTCCCAAATTCAGTCTTGTTTATTGTATTTTGGTGTATTTGATTTCTATTACATTACCTTCTCCAAGAACTGCATCTGTTACTCATGAGATGGCAATTCAACCTTTTTTCGGAACGAATGCCTGGTTAACCAGTACTATTTATTTTGCATTAGTATTACTTTTTGTGCTTAACCGATCTAAAATTCTTAGTGTATTAGGCAAATTTCTTTCTCCTATTATATTTATCGTTGTACTTAGTATTATTTGTATAAGTATTTTTTCACTACAAATTCCCGAGATTAATATTTCAGAATTTAAAAGTCCTTTTATTAAAGGGTTATTAGAAGGATATCAAACATTTGATGCAATAGGAGCTGTTGTTGTAGGTGGAGTAATTATTGTTTCTCTAAAAATTAAAGGAGAAAATGATTTTAAAAGAAACCGAAAACTGATCATTGGGTCAGGTGTTTTGGCAGGGATAGGTTTATTTATTATTTATGCAGGTATGATCTATAGTGGAGCGTTATTTGGCGCTGATTTTGATACTAATATTTCTAGAACAGACTTATTATCGGGAATGAGCTTAAAAACCCTTGGGAGTATAGGAAAAGTTTTTTTAAGCATTTTGGTTGGACTAGCCTGTTTTACTACAGCAGTAGGTATTGTAACTGGTACTGCAGATTTTATAAAGGGTATTTATAACGGATCTCAAAAAGCATATTTTGTTACTGCAATCATAGCTTCTATTCTTGGAGTATTAATGGGGCAATTGGATGTCCACGATATTATTATTGTAGCAATACCTGCACTTATGTTTATTTATCCCATAACCATTATTTTGATACTGTTAAATGTGTTGCCCGATAGATTTACATCTGTATTAGTATTTAGAACGGTTGTTATAATAACTATTTTATTTAGTATCCCTGATTTTTTAGGGGCTATAGGAATGCAGGATTATATCACCCCGATTTTAAAAAATCTTCCTTTAGGAACATCTAGCTTAGCTTGGTTATTACCTGCGTTGATTACACTAGTTGTTATGAATGTTTTTTCAAAAACTTTTAATTTTTATAAGGATGAAAACTAAAGATTTTTAGGGATAAATTT
>CAKMZM010000091.1:0-2062 GCA_929200365.1 uncultured Flavobacteriaceae bacterium
GTTTTGAAACTGAAGTGATTGAGAGTATGCTTCAAACTACTGATTTTTGGTTTACATTGTGTTTAAAGATACTCTTAATTTTTTTTCAACTCACTATAAGAATGTCTTCTTTTATTCAATTTTCATTTTTTTCTTACTTCATAGTGCTGTTATGAATTGCGATCTTGAGTGCTCGGGACAATTGATCAAAAAAACACTATTTTTTGCCATAATCAAAAAAGTTTAAATCACTTCACTTTAATAAAACGAGGATTACCAAGGGTTAAGATATTATTTAGTACTATAGTTCTTTTATTTGCACATAGAAGTTAGGGTCTACAACAAGCTTATTTCCTTTAAGTTTTTTTGTTTGCCAATTGGCATTAGGCTGTATCCATTCTGGATTACCATCTATAAAGAGACGTACTGGCATATCAAATTTATCTACGATATTGCTATAGCGATATTTTAATTTACCTTCTTTAAATGCATATTCGAGAATTGGTACTTTTACGGTTCTTAGATATTGATCAAAAAACGGTGTTAAATCAATGTTGGTTTCCTTACTAATATAATTTTCTATCTGTTGTGTTGTAATAGTTTGGTGATAGAATTTTGTGTTAAGTCCTCTTAGAACTGATCTCCATTTTTCATCATCTTCTATAAGTTGGCGAAGTGTATGTAGCATATTTGCTCCTTTATAGTACATATCGCCTGATCCTTTTTTATTTACATTATAGGGAGCTATGATTGGTTTGTCGTTTTGGATATTTTTTCTAGTACCTATAACATATTCTGAAGCTGCTTTTTTTCCATAATGATAATCGACAAACAGGTTTTCTGAATAGGCTGTAAACCCTTCATGTACCCACATATCTGCAATATCTTTATAGGTGATGTTATTCGCAAACCATTCGTGACCAGATTCATGAATAATAATGAAATCAAATTTCAATCCCCATCCTGATCCAGAAAGGTCATTGCCAAGATATCCATTCATATATTTATTGCCATATGTAACAGAGCTTTGGTGCTCCATCCCTAGATAGGGTACTTCTACTAGTTTAAAACTATCTTCATAAAATGGGTAGGGACCAAACCAATGCTCAAAGGCTTTCATCATTTTTGGTGCATCTTTAAATTGTTTTTTTGCTTTTTCCAGATGATCTCTTAGTACATAATAATCCATATCCAGTTTTCCTTTTTCACCTTCATATTGTTCTCCAAAATGTACATAATCACCGATATTGATATTTACCCCATAATTATTGATGGGGTTACTTACAAACCAATGAAATGTTTTGGTACCATTGTCATGTTTTTCTGTTTTACGCAATCTGCCGTTGGATATATTCATAAGGGTAGATGGTACATTAACACTAATTAGCAAACTATCTACTTCATCATACATATGATCTTTGTTGGGCCACCAGACGCTGGCTCCTAGTCCTTGGCATGAAGAGGCTACAAAATGTTTTCCGTTTTGATCTTTTTTCCATGAGATACCACCATCCCAGGGTGCGCGAACTGCTTCTCGCGGTTTACCGCTATAAAATACTTCTATTGCATTTTTGCTGTTTTCTTTTTGTGTAGTTGGCAATGTGATAAAATGGGCATTACCTTCAGAAGTAATTTTAAGTTCTTTATTGTTTTGCAATGCTTTTTCTATTTTTAAAGGGGGTTGCAGATCGATTTGCATTATGTTATGTTCTTTCAACACTTTATAATGAATTGTATTTTTTCCTGAAATCATTTTTTGATCTGGATCTACGGCTATATCAAGATGGTAATAGGTGAGATCCCACCATGTTCTTTCTGGAGTTATTGATCCCCGCAGTGAATCTTGTCTTGTAAATTGTGATTCTTGTGCTGATAGCAACTGTATTTGACATACAAGCAAAAAGAAAAGAAAGATGTTTTTCATTGTTTTTTAATATATGTTTTGCGTTTTTTAGATACGCTGGTTTGATTTATTGTTTCTATAATGTTAGCAGCTATTTCCTATCACTCCGCAGGCATTTCTGTAGCCTCCGATGTTGTTTCCTACCACTCCGCAGGCATTTCTGTAGTCTCCGATGTTGTT
>CAKMZM010000091.1:2162-13627 GCA_929200365.1 uncultured Flavobacteriaceae bacterium
CTCCGATGTTGTTTCCTACCACTCCGCAGGCATTTCTGTAGTCTCCGATGTTGTTTCCTACCACTCTGCAGGCATTTCTGTAGTCTCTGATATTGTTTTCTGCCACTCTGTAGATATTTCTGTAGTCTCTGATATTGTTTTCTGCTACTTTTCAAACATTTTGATACGCTAGTGAGTATTTTTAACGTATTTTATATATTGAAGTGATTTAAACTTTTTTCAATATGCTAAAAAAATGCCTTTTTGCATCCATTATTTTACATTTTTTGACTTCCGTAACCCTGCTATGCAAGTAAAAAAATGCTTTATTTGGTCACAAAACCGCTATTTTTCACTTCAATCAAAAAGGTTTAAATCACTTCATTAGTTGCTAGTTACTGCTTATGTTATTTTTACAATTTTATTTTCTAAAGATTTCTGATGGAAATACAACGGGACTCTCATGACCATTTTTTCCAACAGTGGCTATTCCGAAAAAGAAATTGTCGATAACAATGCCATCTAATACATAGTTGTCTACATTTCCTACAAATCGGCTGTGATCCCAGGTGGGAGAAGTTGTATCCCGCCAGTATATTTTATATCCTTTACTATTGGGATCATTATTTTTTTTCCATTTAAATTTTGCTGAAGGTTCTACAATTCCACCTATTTTTACTTCGGATGGGGCAGGAGGAGCCCATGCAATACTTGCTAAATTTATAGCATTGACCGCAGTAAGTTTTGCAGCGTAATCAAAATTAACGTGTTCTACAACATCTCCGTATTTGATTCCATTTTCTTCACGAATATTTTGATGTTGTTGTGTATAATTTTCATGCGCTTCCATAATTCGAATTCCGGCGTAGCCCAAGTCGTTAAATGGTCTGTGATGTCCACCACGCCCAAAACGATCTAATCGATAAATCATCATTGGGTTCATCTCTGGCATATAGGTTTTTACATTTTTATGTACATATCGAGCCAATTGACGTGAGATTCCATCGACTTCTCCACCATAAAAACGTCTACGTTTTACAGTCTTCTTATCATCGGTAAGGTTGGTAGGTTCAGAAAATATTCTAAATGTTCTGTTATCAATAACTCCGTCTACTCCTTTAATGTTTCCGATCATATCATTGTTAAGAATCCCAATGATCTCCCAGCCTTTGTTCTTAGCATATTTTGCTAATCCACCACCACCAAAGAGTCCTTGTTCTTCGCCCGATAATCCAACATAAATGATACTGTTCTCAAAAGTGTATTTTGATAATACTCTGGCGGCTTCAATGGTTCCTGCCATACCACTGGCATTATCATTTGCACCAGGGGCATCGGTAGTAAAATCCATAGTATCACTAGCTCTAGAATCGATGTCGCCGCTCATAATAATATAGCGATTAGGGTATTTTGTGCCTTTTTGTATGGCTACTACATTTACGACCCAGGCATCATGAGGTACTCTGGACCCCATATCTTTGGTTACAAAATCTTTTTGATAGAATACATCTAAACAGTTTTTACAGTTTGTAGAAATTTTTTCAAACTCTGTTTTGACCCACCTTCGGGCTGCTCCAATACCTCGTGTCTGAGAAATAGTGTCACTAAATGTATTACGAGTCCCGAAGTTTGCTAATTTTTTGACATCGGTTTCAATTCTATCTGCAGAGACTGCATTGATGATATCATATATGCGTTGATCGGTTTGTGCGGTTAAAATGGTAGATACTAGAATTAGGGTAGTGGTAAAGAATGTTTTCACATGTTTAAATTTTTAATGTTCGTTTCATTTGTATGAGTTTGATCGCCTAATTTAAAGAAAAGTGCCAAGTAATGATGGTTTCTTAACAAATATATAAGAGCATCAGGGATTCAGAGACTCAGTTCAATCAAAAAACCCAGAGCATAAAGCTCTGGGTTTTCGAAAGTTGAGTTAGTAGGCTATTGAGGTAACAATAGTCATCTGTGTAAAAAAAAAGAGTTTGTGGTAGTTAGTTTTTTTATGTTAAGTTATAGTGTATCGCAACTTTATTAATTAAATTATTGGGGATACCAAAGAGAGTAAATTCTCAAAGAAGTATCTTGTAAACTTGTAAAAGTTCCAGAATTATTATACCAATCAAAAGCAGTGCTAGAGTTGTATAGTCCAAAGTTTTCATAATATAATCCTTTTGTACTAGCAAAAAAGTCTAGTAGGGGTTGTAGTTTAGTTTTATAATAGATTCCATCATCATTTTCTGTGCCTGAGTAGTTTAAAAATAATATGCTATCAACTATTTTTGCATCAAATTTGTATCCTGCCCAGTGGTTATCATCACTAGTACTACCTTGCATGTTTACCCATAGGGTGATAGGGGTTTCTGATGATCCCATACCAGTGGTGTTGATGTTTTCTAAAAATAACTCGAACTTATATAAGCTTTTATTTTCTGAGATAAGATTGGTATTGATTTGTGATATTAGATTCTCAAAACCAGTTGAGGTTAGGTGATTTGTACCCCAGATACTACCATAGGCAAATGTTTTATACCCAACAGAAGTGAATACACTACTATCATTTTTTATGAATTCGGGTATATGAGAATATGCTATTGTAGCAGTTAGGTTACCTACTGTAGATGTAAATAAATCGTTGATTGCATCGTATGTAAAAGATTTGAATTCTGTTTCTGAAATGAATATTGGATCTATAAAATCAAATCCTGTTATTGTTGAGATTATAGGGTACTCTTTAATTATTTCTATCTCATTTTCGATATAGAAAATAGTAGATAATCGAGTTAAATCATTATAGGAAAAAGCTGAACTGAATATAATGTCACCCATAGTATTTTTAACGGTTAAATTTCTAAATACAGAATTGTTTATGAATCCTGTTTTTATACGAGCATCCAACCCTTGTAGTTGAGTTATCTTGTTTTTATCTTCTGCTGTTGCTTTAACTAAAGTAACAGTAGATTTTTCTCCTACGTCTGTTTTGCTTTTTAGGATGATGTAATCGCTGGTAACTTCTTCAAAAATGAATTCAAATTCTGCATTTAGCTCAAACCCTCTCGCTACATAAAGGCTATGAAACATAGTATAATTTTCGAATACTAATTCTGGGAATTGGCTAATACCAACTCTGTATGTAGTTGGTAAGTCATTATTTCCGTTATCGTAATCTGATATAATCTGGATGTTATTATTGTTATCGAATTTTAAGTAAATACTATAGGCACCTCCATTATTTTCGGCACGGTATTCTGATTTCCATCCAAATTCTGCGTCTGTTAGTAGTTTTTTATAACTTGCTAACTGAGAATTGATACGGTTATTAACTACATCGTCGAATAGAGGGGATACTTCATTATCTGTATTACAGGCGATAAAAGCCGAACTAATCAAAATCAATATATATATGTTTATTGGCATATTGTTCTGTCTTAGATTTTATTGATTAATATTTTTTAAAAATTCATCTCTTAAGATAAAAAGATCAACTCCTACATCTTCTTTCATATATTTAACTACAATATCATACTTTTGTCGAATACGTTCTCTGCCTATATTTCTATCTAAACAGTCTTGTCCCAGATCTGTACAATCTTCATTAGTTAGATAAATAGCTTTAAAATCTACTGGATCTGTGGTAATAATTCGAGCAATAAATTCTGCAAAATCTTCTCTTACTGTTGAGGTACCATATACAGTAACCATGCCTCTGGTAATGGCATTGTTTATTGAGGAAGCTCCAAATTCATCGTTATCTTCTATTAGGTTAACCCAGGTGCCAGGTGATGTATAGTCTTTATCAGATATACTATAAAATGCTTCAATGTCAAAATTGAAATTCTGATTTATAATATGAGAAAATTCATGATGTATGGTTCTAAAAATTTGTAGAATCCATGCATCGTTATGGGAACCATAATTATTGACTTGAGTAAGGGTTATCCTAACTCCAGAATCAGCGAACCCTAAAGCAATTGTGCCATCACCATTATATATAGCAGAACCGATCAATACAATTTCTGCGGGAAAATATGTTTTTAAAAATTCTTTTCCCTGATCTGATGCTTTATTGTAAGGTTCTATCCATGCTTGTTTAATTAACTCTGCAATTGGTTGTACTACATTTAGGCGAGGAGGTACTGCAGATTTTTTTGGATCTATATATAGGTCAATAAATTTGTATATAATAGTACACCCATATGGATCGCTATATTCTTTTTTAAGATAGAGATCAAGTTTATTTGTTGATTGAGGTTCAATTTCAAAAATAGATATGGGTTTAAGGGTTTCTTCTCTTTCGCAACCAGCTATAAGTATGATTCCTAAAATGAAGAATACCCGCAGTGATATTAATGGTTTTTGCATTTTCATGATTAAAAATTATCTTGGGTTTGGGGTTAATCCAAATTGTATAGCATCATTTGGAATTTGTACAGCTTTTCTAAGATCCCTTGCCGATAATTCAAAAGTCTCTCCTCCTTCGGTTACAGGTAATGTATGTGTTACAGGTAAATAATGTCTTTTAATATCAAACCATCGTAGTCCATGATCTATGAATTCTTTTTTACGCTCATGCAATATAACTGCAAGTACAGCACTAGTTTGATCAGCAGTGTTATAGAAATCCATAAGAATTGTTCTGTCATTAAATTCGTGATCAAAATATCGTTCTCTTGCCAGTATATTTATATCTGCCATGGCTGCATCTATATTTCCTAAAAAAAGATTAGCTTCTGCTCTGTTTAATAATACTTCTTCGCCTTTTAGTTCTATAGAAATATGATATGCAATTCCTGAATTTGATGATAAATTATTTTTTTTGAAATATTCTCTAAGTCTTACCAGTTTCCTTGCATCGGTATCCCAGTTCCAGATTCCAGAACTTTTTCTTTCATCATCTATGTTTAGAGGGTTACGTAATAGTTCGGTAATTCCTTTGTCGTTTAATCTAAAACCTATCCACAATCTTTGATGCCAACTAAATTTTTGCATCACCAAAACATTACTCTCATCTTCTGGATTTAGATACTTATCAGCTCTTTCATCATAATTTGATCCATTAAGATGATCATAATTTTTGATATAAAGTGTTGGGTTTCCATTTAAGAATAGATCGCTATATCGTTTACAGCTAGCATAATCTTTTTTCCATAAATAAAATCTTGAAGCAAAAGCCAGAGCAGCTTTTTTGGTGAAATGATATTTTTTTGTTTCTATGAAAAACTCATCATTAATAAGGGCTAATCCATCTAATAAATCTTTTTCTACAAGATCATAAACTTCTATTACTGTATTACGTTTGTATATGGGTAAAAACTCTGTTTCAGGTTTTAATACATAGGGTATCCCTAAATTAGCAGGAGTGTTGATATTATAATGTAAGCCAAATATATTAACTAGCATAAAGTGAGAATAAGCTCTAGAAAGTAGTGCTTCTCCTTTTATAGCATTTTTATATTTTTGATTACCATCTAGATTATCAATTATAGCTAATACTTCATTTGTTTGAGAGATACCTTTATAGGTTTGATTCCAAAAATATGTAGGAGAATCCTGAAATATTTCACTAATATTATCCCAGGTATATGTTTGAATATCTTGTAGGCTTATAGAATTTCCTCCAGAAGTTTGAACGATACCATTTATGTCTTGGCTTCCTGTTGGTCCTACTAGATCGGTATAGTTATCGGTAAAAGCATAACTAGCCATAGAGTATGAATCAGCAACTACTTTGGCAGCTTTCTCCAAGGTATCGAGTTCCAGTCTGTCATCAGGAGATGTTTCTAAATAATCATCACAACTTACACTTATAATAGTGAGTAATAAAAGTGTAATATATAGTTTTGCTTTGTGATTTTTCATGGCGTATCTGTTTTAAAATCTAATATTAAGTGAAACAGATACTGTTTTGGCCATTGGCAGTGCAGTGCCTCCAGAATTAAAAAATTCTGGGTCCTGTCCTTTTAATTTTTTATCTGCGTATAATAAAAACAGATTTTCTCCTTGCAAACGAATTTTTGCTGAACTGATTCCTAATTTTTCACTATAGGTTGTAGGCATACTATACCCCAAGGCTATTGATCTCATACGGGCATATGTGCCATCTACCACTCTTATATCACTTATGTTATACAATTGGTATGCATTATCATCCCCTAATACGTTTAAGGCGATTCTGTCGTCTAGTATAGCGGGGATATTGGTTGTATTTTCATCTCCTGGTAAAACCCATCTGTTCACTAGCTCTCCTGGTAAAGAATTAAAATCGGTATAAGAATCAGAAAAATTACTGTTCAATCGTATTTTATAATCAAACTTAAATGAAATATTGGTAGATAGTGTAAAGTTTTTGTAGCTAAAGGTGTTACTAAATCCACCAGCACCTTTAGGTTGTGTGGGACCTTCATATTTTAATATTTTTTCGATATCTTGATTGTTTTGAAGATCTATATTGGTTACTCTATTATTGTTGGCATCAAAAAATGTTGGGATGCCAAATTCATTTAATCCAGCAAAACAAACAGAATATAGAGCTGAAATTTCACGACCAGTGAATGGAGATCCTGATGCAGATATTAAATCTACTAAACGTGGGTTAAATCGTAGTTCTTCTACTTCTTCACTATTATAGCCGATATTAATATTAGTAGACCATTTGAAATTTTTGTTTTTTACATTTATTGTTGATAGGGTAAATTCATATCCTTTAACGTTTAGATTTGCATAATTACCTGTTTTAAATGCTTCTCCTCCCACACCACTTGTTTTAATAGTTCCTATCAAATCAAAAGAATTACGGTTATAATACCCTAGTTCTCCGGTAAGACGATTATTAAATAAGGAAAATTCTAATCCAGCACTAAATTCTTTAAGTTTTTCAAAAGTTAGATCCTGATTTTCTAATGAATTAATTCTGATCACATTCTCAACATCATGAGGTCGTAATGGTACTTGTGCTCTTAAATCAAGAGTAGCACTGGTAAGAGGCCCTCTACCTCCAGATAGCCCATAAGTAGCTTTTAGTTTTAAGAGGTTAATCCAACTTATATTAAAGAAGTTTTCCTTATCAATACTCCAGGCTCCGCTTATATTATAGTTGGTAAGGTATCTGGATTTTGAACTTGATCCTTGCAAGTTGGATCCATCATATCTTACTGTACCATTAAGAGTATATATATCATTCAGTGTGTATCCAGCATTGAAAAAGTAACCAGCAAAATGATCTGTGAAGTTTGAAATATCAAAATATTGATTGTTTTTATCAATTAATTGATCAAGGGCATCTGGGTCAGTATTAATTAAATACCCATTTTTATAGCTAATACCAATACCATTATACTCTCTGCGTTGTCTTTTGGTTGATTTTATTTCTTGTCCTAGAAGAAATGTAAAATCATGATTGTCTCCAATACCAGGATTCCATAAAACAGAGTTCCTCCAGTATACATAATTCAGTACATCTTCATTATAGATGTTAATCCCTCCTTCTGGTAATATTGAGTATGGAGGTCGTGTTAGGTTATCTTGATCTTGATACAAGAAAGGGTTTATGTAAGCTAGAACACCATCATCAGCTCTAAATGCTTCTGCTTGATTAGAATCATCACTGATGATGTGTTCTCGCTGAGTAATTGCTTTTCGATAATTTAAAGTTGAGTTTGTGGTTAAATTAGCAGCAATTTTATAGTCTAATTCAGTCTGAAATGTAATATCGGTTACATCAATATTGATACGATTGTTATTTAATTCATGAATGATATTAAAAGGGGCATAATTCTTTCTAAAAAATTCTAGAGTACCACTTTCATCATAAGGAGTAACACTTCTACTGTTTGTAAGTGAATAGTTATAAGGATTAATTTCAAATTCACGTTCAAATTCACCTGTTAAGACATTTAAATCTCTATCATTTGTTCCAGGGGTAATTTGATTTCTAAAACTTCCGGTTATCGATGTGGTTACAGAAAATTTCTTAGAAAGGTTAAATTTAGTATTTAATTTAGTAGTATATCGCTGTGCTTGATTTCCAATAGTTTGGCCTTGATCGTTAAGATAACTTAATGAAAAGTAATAAATAGCATCATCACTACCCCCAGAAAAACTTAGAGAGTGATTTTGTTGTAATGATAGATCATTAAACAAGGTTTTAAACCAGTCTGTATTTGCTACTTGGTAACGTTGAAAAAAGCTATCTGCCAATTGCCCATTAGCTCCAATTTCTACATCGTTGGTTCTTCTTAGGTTATAATATTTACCTAAAACCCCGTAGGATTCTGCCTGTTGAGCAGTGGTCAAATCGATTAATCCTTTATTAACCAGCTCTGCATATACAATTAATTCCTCTTGAGAATTAAGCACATTAAAGTTTGTATATCGAGGTCTCAATTTATAAGAGAAATTATTATTATAGTGTATTCTTAAAATTCCTTTTTTACCTTTTTTGGTGGTAATTACAATAACTCCATTTTTAGCACGTGCACCATATAATGCAGTTGCAGAAGCATCTTTTAAAATAGAAAAACTTTCTATATCATCAGGGTTTATTCCTGCAACAGATGATCCAATCAAAGAGTTAATATCTCCAGAAACCAAATCTTCCCGAGCTAATTCTACATTATTTTCGAGAATAACACCATCAACTACCCAAATCGGATTGTTATTACCATTAAGAGAGGTATTACCTCTTATTCTAATATGTGGTGATGCCCCAAAAGCCCCAGATACATTGTCTACAATAACTCCAGCATCTTTGCCTTCTAAAAGCCTTGAAGGATCAGAAACACCATCGATTTTTATGTCTTCAAGATTAAGTGTTGTAGCAACACCAGCAAAAAGACGACGATCTATTTTTTTATAACCATCAGTAATTAAGACTTCATCTAATGATTCGATATGCTCGGATAATACGATTTCAAAGTTTATTTTATCCTGATTTGTAATAACAATGGTTTGAGGTTCGAACCCTAACCTTTCTATTTTCAATGTATCTAATACAGAAACTCGTATTGTGAAATTTCCATCAAAATCTGTAATAGTACTTTGTTTAATTCCTTCAATAGATATAGAGGCTCTAGAAACAGGAGTTCCATTATTATTCACCACATGCCCGTTAATTTCAAAACCATTCTGTCGTTCAGTAAGAGCCGACTGTTTGATTGCTAAATCATCAGAACTACTTGGTTTTTTGACCAGTACAATTTGTTTATTTATTATTTTATATGAAATAGCAGTGTTTTTAAAAAGTGTATTTAAAATATATTCTATTCTCTTATTTGTAATCTTAAGTGATGTTTTTCTACTAGTATCTATATCAGTATCTTTAAAAAAAAATTTAAATTCTGTTTTCTGTTGTATTAGGTCGAATACTTTATCTATTGTATAATTTTTTACTTCTAAAGAGATTCTGGTATTTTGAGAATAAATTTTCGCATTTATTCTAAATAGAGACAGTATAATTAGTAATGTTATTAGCCTCATTTTTAAATCAAATATTAATTTTGACAGACCCTCTATATGGTTTGTCTAATTTATTTTTATACTTTTAATCTGATTTAATGATTGAACTATTGTTAAATTACGTTTACTTTTAATCGGGGAATGTTGCAGCATTTCCCGATTTCTTTTGCGCGATAGTTATTTTGAGAACATGTTTTTGTTTATTTAGGGGTTAATAATTATTTCATTTTCTTTGACTGTAAAATTGAAGAATGTATTACTTTTAAATGTTGTTAATACATCATCTATATTTTCTATATCAAACTGACCTGTAAACTTCTCTTTCTTTATTTTTTGATAATTAATAGTTATTTTCTTGTTATAAGACCTTTCCAATTTTTTAGCAATATTTTCAAAACTTTCATTTTTAAACAATAGCACCCCACTAATCCATGCGATAGAATTTTCTGATTTTACTACAGAAATATTTAAGTCTTGATTATGTTTTAAAAGACTAGCCTTTTGATTTGGTTTAAGTATCAGATCGGTATCTTTGCTAAATCGTTTTTTGTTTTTAAATACACCTACGCTACCTTCTACCAAAATAACTTCAGAAAAAGCATCGTTAGGATAAGAAGAAACATTAAATTTTGTTCCTAAAACTTCAGTTTTAATACCATTAGTAGATACAATAAATGGTGCTTCTTCATTTCTGGAAACTTCAAAATAGGCCTCGCCAGATAATTCTACTTCACGAACTTGACCAGCAACAAAATGCACAGGAAATTTTAATGTAGAACCTGCATTAATATGAACTATCGTACCATCAGATAGTTCTAATTGAAATTTTTTCCCATAAGGGACTTTTAATGTATTAGTTTTTGGTTTTGTTTCGGTAATGTTGTCTTTTTTGTTAGTGTATACAATTTTACTTTTTTCCTGAATACCTACTACAGTACCATTATCATCTCTAATTTCTTTGAAAGACATATTGTCTTGTATAGTTTCTAGAGAGCCATTATCAAATTGTAATGTTATTTGATTTATAGTAGAATTAGTATTAAAAATACTTTCATTAAAGTATAATGTAGCTCCTAATATAAGTCCAACAAAAACGGCAGCATATTTTAAATAATTATTAATTTTGTTTTTATGGGTTTGAGTACGGGATTTTGTATCCTGTATATGTTTTTGAAATAATAATGATGCTTTTTGATTATCAAAATCATTTTTGCCTAATTGGATGTAATGATCAGTGATAATGTATTTTTTAAATTCATTTAAATTTTCTTCATCATTCAATAATTTTTTGAACTCGCTGAGTTCTTGTTCAGACATCTCATTATTTAGATATTTTAGTATTTGATTTATATCCAAACCTTTGTTTTTTTTCATGCGAATTATTGGCTTATTTATTGTTAAGACTTGAAAAAAATAAAAAACCCTTACTTCAAAAAGTTTTTTTTTTTATTTATGTAAAGTTTTTGTTAATTGTTTTGTGAATAGGGTTTAAAAACGAATTAAAAAAATTGCTATAAAGAACGAGACCCAAATAGAGGAGCTTAAAAGAGGTAATGAGTTTGTATATAGGCATTTATATGAGATGTATTATAACGAATTGTGCTCCTATGTCTATGGTTTATCAAGGAATAAACAAGAGGCAGAAGACATTGTTCAGAATGTAATGCTTAAGATATGGAAGAATAAAAAAAATATAAATATTAAAACTTCTATCAAAAATTATCTATACAAGGCATGTTATTATGAATTAGTTGATATATATAAAAAGAATAAAAAGCAATTGAGTTATGTAGAGCAAATACAAAGAGATACTTTGAATGTTTTTACAGAAGAGGATAATGATGTTATTAATAACAAAATATATCTTGTTCGAGCTGAAATTGAAAAACTCCCTCCCAAGTGTAAAGAAATTTTTATTTTAAATAAAATTCAAGGATTTAAATATAAAGAAGTAGCCGAGCAATTAGATATCTCGGTAAAAACTGTTGAAGCTCAAATGTCTAAAGCAATGTCAAGGATTAAAAAAGCATTAGAGT
>CAKMZM010000092.1 GCA_929200365.1 uncultured Flavobacteriaceae bacterium
TTATAGTATAGATTCGTCTACAAAGCTAAAATAATTTTTTTCTGTAATAATAAGGTGATCTAATAGTTTGATATCTAAAGTCACTCCTGCCTGCTTTAGTTTTTGAGTTAATATTTTGTCTGATTGACTAGGTTGCGACACTCCACTAGGGTGATTATGTCCTATTATTATTCCTGTAGCGCCATATTCTAGTGCTGATCTAAAAACAATTCGGGTATCTACCAGAGTTTCTGTTTTTCCTCCAATACTTATTTGTTTTTTCTGAATTACCTTGTTTGCATTATTCAAAAAAAGCACCCAAAATTCTTCATGCTCAAGATCTCCTATAATAGGTTGAAAAAGATTAAAAGCGTCTTTGCTACAAGAAATTCTTGGTATTACAGGTATATTTTCATCTCTTCGTCTTCTCCCCAATTCGAGACCTGCGACAATAGTTATAGCTTTAGCCTCACCAATTCCCTTAAAATTCATTAATTGTTTCACTGATAATTTCCCTAATGAATTAATTTCATGGTTCACACTAGCTAATATACGCTTACTTAATGCAACAGCACTTTCCTCTCGATTACCCGAACCTATAAGTATTGCAATAAGCTCTGCATCTGTTAATGTGTTTTTCCCTTTAGCGACTAATTTCTCTCTTGGGCGATCATTCTTACTCCATTTCTTGATAGAAAATGAAGATTTTAATTTACTCATATAATAACTTTAACACTTATAAATGATTAATAAATCCTACCTGTAAGTATAAACTATTTATCTCAATTGCAACAACTTATTCCCAAATTAATAATATCATATTAGTGTTCTACCTGTTGCTATATTATTTTATTTTATCATATTGTTTTTTTTACCATATATATTTGTTTGAAAATGAAAGTTTTACTATATTTGGGCACCCTTAATCCAAAAATGAATATTTTAACACTTTCAAATTTACCTATTTATGAAGAATATTTTTACTTTCGTATTACTTCTTGTGACTATAAGTTTTTATGGGCAGAACGAGAAGATTTCGTTTCTTAATTTGGTAGGAAATAACATACAGGTTCCTCATGGATGCGAAGCACAATCCAAATACGAGTTACAAGCTTGTGATGGAACATCAATAAAATGGGATTATTATAGTGATGATATGTTATCTGCAGTTTTTGATGCCACAATAAGTGCATTTGCAGAAAGCAATACTTCAAAAAAAGAAGTAATCTTTACTTCTTTTGGTGCTCAATTAAAAGGATATAAATTTAAAATGGGTACTACTTTCCAATATTTTTTGAAGGGAACAATTAAAGATCAACCATTAATGATCAATTTAGGTACCCCAAAAGATATTGCAAATAATGATGATTTAGATGGGTTTCTAAGTCTTTTCTTTGATGAGGTAAGTTAAAAAAGAATATATATAATAATGAAGTGATTTAAACTTTTTGGATTCTAGCGAATTGTAAAAGTTTAAATCACTTTTACAATTAAAAATGTTTTATAAAATTCATTCACTTACCAAAAACCCTAACAACAAATATTTCAGATTCTTTTTAAAATAGATAAAATATAACGTGAACTTGCTTCTGTAAAACAATAAGTTGTTTGACATAAATAAAAGTAGTGTCTCTTGAGATATTTGATCTTTTCACTAATTCATCAAACATCTCTTCTCGTTTATATTGATTTTTAACAACAGCTTGGTTTATAAAAATAATTTCAGTTTTCAATCCAATGCTTCACTTCTTCAAAATCTAATCCGCCGTAATTACCACTACTCATAAGTAATAGTGCAGAATTGGCTAAATCTTTCTGCTTCAAGTAATCCTGAAAACTTTCTGGATCGGTATGAATAATGAGATCTTTACGATTAAAAGCTTCAGCAATCTGAGAAGCAGAAACTTCTTTAAGCTGTTTTATCTTTACTGCATGAGGAGAGTAAAACACTACTGCTTCATCGGCTGCATCTAAAGCTCCTTCATATTCCTTTAAAAAAGAAGTGTTCAGACTACTATATGTATGCAGCTCAAGACAAGCCACTACCCTTCTATTTTGATATTGCTCTTTTACTGCTTTTGTAGTTGCACTTACTTTAGACGGACTATGAGCAAAATCTTTATATACCACAGCATTATCACTCTCTGCAATTTTCTCTAATCGTTTTGACGCCCCTTTAAAAGAAGCAATAGCTTCATAAAAATCATCCTCATCAATACCCATATGCTGACAAATCCATTTTGCTCCAGCAAGATTATTTAAATTATGCGCACCAAATATTTCAATAGGCATTTCTCCATCAGGAGTATTTAATAGCGTTTCTCCATCTTCTACACTATATTCTGGAGTAGCATATTCAAATTTCCGAATAGGGTTTTCTGTTAATTCTGCTAGTTTTTTTACCTCAGAATCTTCTTCATTATACACCAACGCACCTCCGTTAACAATAGAGTTCATAAAAATTCTAAACTGATCTACATAATCCTCAAAAGTTGGAAACACATTGATATGATCCCAGGCAATCCCGCTTACCAAAGCAATATTGGGGTGATATAAATGAAATTTTGGTCTACGATCTATTGGCGAAGATAAATACTCATCTCCTTCCAAAACAATAAAATCATTCTCCTCTGTGAGATGTACCATGGTATCAAAGCCTTCTAATTGCGCTCCTACCATATAATCTACTGCTTTATCATGATAATGCAACACATGCAAAATCATAGAGGTAATCGTTGTTTTACCATGTGACCCTCCTATTACCACACGGGTCTTATTTTTGGACTGTTCGTATAAAAATTCTGGATACGAATATATTTTCAATCCTAATTCCTGAGCTTTAAGAAGTTCTTCATTATCCTTTTTGGCATGCATGCCCAAAATAATTGCATCAAGATCAGAAGTGATTTTTTCTGGAAACCAACCAAATTCATTTGGCAATAACCCATACCGCCCTAATCTTGATTTTGAAGGTTCAAAAATAGTATCATCGCTTCCTGTTATTTGATATCCTTTTTGATGTAATGCTATGGCCAGGTTATGCATCGCACTACCCCCAATAGCTATAAAATGTACACGCATAGTTAACTCTTAAATGAGAAAGTAAAGATAAAAATAATCCTAATTAGTAATATTGTTTTTTATATATTCTATTGTTTTTCATAATGAAGTGGTTTATTAAGACCTCACAGGTCTTAATAAACAACAATTTAATAACATCATAATAATCAATCGCTTAAATATTTATCCCATTTTTTTGTCATGTACTTAGAAGTTTTATACTAAAATTAATATTGTACGTAAAACCGTAATTACTTTATCTTTAAAGGTTATACATTCATCATAGTATAACAAACTAAAACCAAAAAAATGAAGTATTTAGAAATAATCTTTGTCTTATCGTCTTTGTTTCTCATTGGGTGTGAAAAAAAAGAAGTAGTCTCATCATCAGCATCAGATTCAACCCTCATTGCAAGTACCAGTTTTACTAAAACTACTACAAAACCAAATATTTTGTTGATCATTGCAGATGATATGGGAGTCGATGCTACTCCTGGATATTCTA
Organism: uncultured Flavobacteriaceae bacterium; assembly: GCA_929200365.1. Lineage (GTDB taxonomy): Bacteria > Bacteroidota > Bacteroidia > Flavobacteriales > Flavobacteriaceae > Aquimarina. The sequence continues at coordinate 3,545 of CAKMZM010000092.1, forward strand.
TTGGAGCTACAAAACCTAATATGCCAAATCTACAAAACTTAGCAGCATCGGGTTTAACTTTTGATAATGCCTGGGCATATCCTAAATGTTCTCCTACACGAGCGGCTATGCTAACAGGAAAATATGGATTTCATACTGGTGTTCTTAATGTAGGAAATCACATTTCGCTTTCTGAAAAATCATTACAAACTTATTTGGATGACAACTCAACTACATACAGTCATTCTATTATTGGTAAATGGCATTTATCTAATGGACTTAATGATGCAGAAGTTATGGGAGCAGATTACTACGCTGGTTACTCTGGTGGTGCGGTTTCTGATTATTATAATTGGAATCTTATAGAAAACGGAGTGTCATCTGCAACCACAGAGTATTGTACATCAAAACTTACCGACCTGGCCATATCATGGATAAATCAGCAAAGTCAACCATGGTTCTGTTGGCTTGCCTACAGTGCTCCACATACTCCTTATCACTTACCACCAAGCACTATGCATTCACAAGGCAGTTTACCTACAGATCAAGCTAGTATAAATGCAAATCCCACACCATATTATATGGCGATGATAGAAAGTATCGATCATGAAATAGGACGAATACAAGACTCTATTCCTACAGCAGTTATGGATGATACTGTTATTATTTTTATTGGTGATAACGGAACTCCAAAAGCAGTACTACAATCTCCTTATGCAAGTAACCAGGGCAAAGGTAGCTTGTTTAAAGGTGGGGTTAATGTTCCTCTTATTATTTCTGGTAATGGAGTAACCAGAGCTAATGAAAGAGATGCAAGTTTAGTAAATAGTACAGATTTATTTGCAACAATTGCAGAAATAGCAGGGGTCAACCAAACTACCTACGAGAATAGCGTAAGTTTTAAGTCGCTATTCACTACCAATAATACTTTTACCAGAGACCATTGTTATTCTGAGTTAACCGATCCTTCAAAACCTGCCAAATCAGGATACACTATTGCAGATGATCAATACAAAGTAATACAACTAGATAATGGAGTTCAAAAGTTTTATGATCTATCAACAGATCCCTATGAGGTCAACAATATTAGGATAAGAAACCAAACACCTGCTCAAAAAAGTGCTAAAAATGCATTAATAGCAGAAGCAGATTTAATTCGACAGTAGTATTTAATCATTACCTCCTTTGCTTGCAGTTATTTTCAAAAGAGGGTTGGATTGTCTGCTCATCAGACAACCCAACCCTCTTTTTAATAAAAAATGATCATCCTGGATTTAAAAAAACTCCTCAATCAGAAAGAGATTACTTTTGAAGTTTTAATCCTACTTTGTCATCTAAGGGCGTTTCCCTATCGGGTCGGGCTTTTCGTTACAATTCCTCGCACCTCCTATCGTCGGGCTGTGGGATTTTCACTACAATCCCTAACGCATTTTTACAACACCATTGGTAAGATGACAAAGTAGGATTAACACATCTCTCCCAAACTGATAAATTTTTGCATGTTTTCGGAAGAATTAAGATCGGTTGATTAACAAAAATCAATGTTCCCTCAACAAAACAATCATTTCCCTCATTTATCATTTTATCTGATTTGTTTTGGTATTTTCTTTGCAGTTAAACAAAATGGCAACAAATTTTTGATTTATAAATCACATAATTGTTGTGATTCATTTCAAATACGTAGTTTTATGATGTTATTTACAAATTATGAAAATAACACAATACTTTTTTACGTTTGTTTTATAACCTAAAATTCTCATGATGAAAAAACATATTATCCTTATTATAATCTGTATATCAAACCTGTATATAATGAAAGGCCAAAATGATTACCAAAGCGACTGGAAAAAAGTTAAAACTTTTAATCAGGAGGGGCTGCCAAAATCTGCTTTAGAAATAGTAGAAATCATATATGACAAGGCAAATAAGGAGAATAATGACAACCAGATAATCAAAGCATTACTTCATAAGGCAAAGTATATGCTTACTCTGGAAGAAAACGCACAACTTACCATTATCAAAGACTTAAAAAGCGAGATCGACAAAAGTAAGTTTCCTAAAAAGAATATTCTCGAAAGCGTTCTTGCCAATTTATACTGGCAGTATTTTCAACAAAATCGATGGAGATTCTATAATAGAACTCAGACTTCAGAAAAAGTAGATCGTGAAGATTTTAGAACCTGGGATCTCGAAACTTTATTTGCCGAAGTACATCTGCATTATCAAAAATCTCTTAAAAACGGGGTTCTGGCACAACAAACCAACCTGGATATCTTTGATCAAATCCTGCTTACTGCCTCTGATTCTAAAAAATATCGACCAACATTATACGACTTTTTAACCCATAATGCGTTGGATTTCTATAAAACTTCAGAAACCAATATTACCAAACCCTCGTATGCTTTTACAATCAATGACAAAAAGTATTTACAGGAACACACGGTTTTTTCATCCTTAAAAATAGAAACCAAAGATTCTTTATCTCTGCAATTTAATGCTTTAAAGTTATTTCAGGATTTAATAAAATTTCATGCAAGAGACAAAACACCAGATGCTTTGGTTGAAGTAAATATAGAACGTATAAAATTTGTATCAGAACATGCTGTTTTTGATGGCAAAAAAAACCTTTTACTCGAATGTCTGCAATCAGAAAAAAAGAAATTTGCTTCTTTTGATGCTTCAGCCTTATATGACTACGAAATTGCAAACTTGTATAAAGAACATGCTGCTACATATATCCCTGAAGAAGATGAAACACACCGCTGGAAATTAAAAGAAGCCATAGCAATATGTGATGCTGTAATTAAGAAATTTCCGGATTCGAGAGCTGCCAATCTATGCAAAACATTAAAAAGCCAGATACTACATACCGAAGTAAATATCACAACCGAAAAATACGTACCTATACAAACTCCAGGTAGATTATTAATCACCTATAAAAACCTGAACAAACTTTATTTTAATGCTTTCAAAATTACTTCTAAGCAATTAAAAGATTTAAAAAAATTATACAATCAAGATCAGATCAAGTTTTTAAGCTCCTTAAAGGCAACTAAAACCTGGGAGACAGAAATTTGTGATGAGCAGGATTATCAAACACATACGACCGAAGTGTTGTTACCGGCACTAGACCAGGGCTCATACCTCATCTTGGCAACCATAGCAAAAGATCTTTCTCAAAAAAGTATGTTTTCTTACGGAAATACCCAGATTAGCAATTTGGCTTTAACAGAAAACGAAACTCCACAAAAATCAATATTTCAGGTTTTAAACCGTCATAACGGAGCCCCTGTTGCCAATGCCAAAATACATTTAACAACAGATTATCAAAGAGGTGACAAGCTAGACAAAACCTTAACTACCGATGCAAAAGGCCAGGCGTATTTATCCCTAAATACATATTACTATAATGTTAACATCACCGTTTCTCATGAGAAAGATGCAGCAAGATTCGAAGAATATTACCTATACGAATCTCATCAACCCGATTATAGTACCAACACCAGCACTACTACTTTCTTATTTACAGATCGCAGTATTTACAGACCCGGGCAAACTGTGTATTTTAAAGGAATCATGATGTCTTCTAATCGCAAAGACAAATTTGAAATAGTACCCAATCAATCTACTTATGCTGCACTAAAAGATGTAAACGGGCAGGAAGTAACAACTTTAAATTTTAAAACCAATGATTACGGGTCTTTTAGCGGTGAATTTATACTCCCCTCTTCAGGACTTACCGGGCTATACACCATACAAACCAATAATTATGATAGCACTTCTTTTTCTGTAGAAGAGTATAAACGTCCTAAATTTGAAACAAAATTCAATCCCGTTACCGAGACTTATAAAGTAAATGATAACATACAACTTACCGGTGTTGCCACGGCCTATGCAGGTAGTGCAATTACCGATGCCAAAGTAGTATATCGGGTACATCGCAAAGTGCAATATCCTCGCTGGTGCTATTGGTATCCACGACATACTGTACAACCCCAGGAAATTACTCATGGAGAAACCAAAACCAATGAGAAAGGAGAATACATCATTAATTTTGAGGCACTACCCGACCTTGCCGTATCAAAAGATGATCTGCCCGTATTTAATTATGAGGTTATAGCAGATGTAACCGACATTAATGGCGAAACACGCAGTACCACAACTGTGATTAATGTAGGATATCACGCATTGACTGCCGGTATTACCATCAAAGATAAAATAGACAAGACTCAAAAAGATAATACGCTTACTATAAGAACCCTTAATCTTAATAATGAAGCTGTTGCAGCAAAAGGAACAATCAAAATTCATAAATTAAAAGCTCCCGGCAAACCCATGCGTATCAGACCATGGAAAGCACCAGATTACGAAGGGTTTAAGCAAGATGAATTCGAAAAGTTATTCCCTCATGATGCATATAAAAATGAACACGATTACCGAAAATGGGGTAAGGGGAATTTGGTGTTCGACAAGCCTTTTGCTACTTCGGTAACAAAAGAAAATGAAAAAGGAATACAAGAGCTTTCTCTGGGCCTTATTAAAAAATGGGAATCTGGGAAATATGTGATCGAGCTGCATACCAAAGACCGCTTTGGTCAGGATGTAAAAGACATACAATATATTAACGTATACAGCCAGGGCGATAAAAATATCAGTGATCAACAATTGTTTGAAATCACGACCAACAAACCGAGCTATAAAATTGGTGATGAAGCAATTATAAAACTCAGTTCTGCCTCAGAAGATATAACAATCACAGTAGATATCGAGAAGAATTATAACATCATCGAGACCAAACTTATTAAACTCTCAAAGGACAGTAAAACTATCAAAATCCCGATTACCAAAGAAGATCTGGGAGGGTTTTCGGTGAGTTACAGCTACTTAAACTACAACGGGTATCAAAGTGGTTCAATAATCATCCCTGTGCCGTATGAACCTACAGAGCTTAGTATAGAAACCAAAACTTTTAGAGATAAATTACTCCCCGGGCAACAAGAAACCTGGAGTTTTATGATCAAAGGCCCAAAAGGAGATAAAGTGAGTGCAGAACTATTGGCAAGCATGTATGATGCTTCACTAGATCAGTTTAGACCGCACCAATGGTATTTTGACCCTATCAATCGCCCTACCTACTACACGCAAAGCAAAAGAAATGCCGAGCAGAGTTTTGGAATAAAAATCTTTAGCATACAAAATCGCAACAACCCCGATTATTATCACAGTACCCAGGGCTATGACCAGTTAAATTGGTATGGTTTATATTTTAGTCAACAATATTATGGTTATAGAAACAAACGTCTTCGTGCTCCAATGATGGTCCAACAAGCTGATAATGAACTGGAAGAAGTAGTAGCAATTGGCGATGAGCAAGTCGACGGAGTTGCCGGTAATGTTGCCCTCGAAGATAGAGAAGGTAGTAAAGCAGAACAACCACAAAAGCAGCAATCGCAAAAGCAACAATCACCAGAAGGTGTAAAAATCAGGAAAAACCTACAGGAAACTGCTTTTTTCTTTCCGCATTTAACTACTGATACAGAAGGCAATGTAAGTTTCAACTTTACTGCTCCCGAAGCACTAACCCAATGGAAATTACAATTACTATCCCATACCAAAGACCTTAATGCAGCAACCACCACCTTAGAAACAGTAACTCAAAAAGAGCTGATGATTCTTCCCAATCCTCCCAGATTCTTACGAGAAGGCGACAGAATTGTACTAAGTTCTAAAATAGCAAGCCTTGCCACCAAAGATCTTAATGGTATAGTAGAACTACAACTATTTGATGCATTAACCAACAAACCAATAGACGCAAAGCTTCAAAATACTAATGCACGTCAGGATTTTATGGTAAAAGCCAAAGGAAACACAAATGTATCCTGGGAGCTTCAAATCCCCGATGATGTGCAAACCGTACAATATAAAATCATAGCCAAAGCAGGAGATTTTTCTGATGGCGAGCAAAATGTACTCCCCGTATTAAGTAACCGAATGCTCGTTACCGAGACATTACCCATCTGGATTCGATCTGACCAAACCAAAACATTTACGCTAGATAAATTAAAAGACAACACCTCTAGTACATTAAAACACCATAAGCTTACGCTAGAGATGACCTCTAATCCGGCCTGGTATGCCGTACAGGCACTACCCTATCTTATGGAATATCCGTATGAATGTGCAGAGCAAACATTCTCCAGATATTATGCAAATAGTCTGGCCAGTCATATTGCGAATTCTAATCCCAGAATACAAGAAGTATTTAATCAATGGAAATCCAGCGACGCATTGGTAAGTAATCTTGAAAAAAATCAGGAATTAAAATCCCTGATCATTCAGGAAACACCCTGGTTGCGCGATGCACAAAGTGAAACAGAACAAAAGAAACGAATCGCTTTGCTGTTTGATCTCAATAAAATGAATAATGAGTTGCAATCAGCCTTAAACAAGTTAAAACACATGCAATATGGCTCTGGTGGATTCCCGTGGTTTAAAGGAGGACGAGAAAACAGATTTATCACCCAGCATATTGTTACAGGATTTGGCCACCTAAAAAAACTGGGGGTTACCAAATATGATGGAGATACTACAACTATGCTACAAAATGCAATTCGTTTTCTGGATGCAGAATTTGTAAAAGAATATAATGAGCTTAAACGGTATTGCGAAAAAAATAAGATTGATATCCATAAAAACCATTTAAGCTACACCCAGATTCATTACCTGTATATGCGTAGTTTCTTTACCAATATCAAAAGACCCAAAAATACCAATGAAGCATGGGGTTACTACCTGGGGCAGTCTAAAAAATATTGGCTAAGACAAAGTCTGTATGCTCAGGGACTACTGGCTTTGATAACACACAGAAACGATGACAGCACAACTGCCAATAAAATCATAAGATCACTAGATGAAAAAAGTATATCTAGTGAAGAATTAGGAATGTACTGGAAATCTAATACCGCAAGCTGGTTCTGGTATCAGGCTCCTGTTGAAACGCAATCGCTAATGATAGAAGTTTTTTCTGAAATCGAAACAGAACCCAAACGTACCGAGATTGTCGACAACCTAAAAGTCTGGCTGCTCAAAAATAAACAAACCAATCGCTGGGAAACCACCAAAGCTACTTCTGATGCTGTATATGCATTATTATTACAAGGTAGTGACTGGTTATCGGTAACCGATATGGTAGATATCGTATTAGGAGGTCAAAAAATCGATCCAGGCAAAATGGAAGATGTAAAGGTCGAAGCCGGAACAGGATATTTTAAAACCTCATGGAACGGTAACGAGATACAACCCAATATGGCTACTGCCACAATCTCTAAAAAAGGAAAAGGTATTGCATGGGGAGGATTATACTGGCAATATTTTGAAGAATTAGACAAAATTACCCCCGCCAAAACACCATTATCATTAAAGAAAAAATTGTTCTTAAAGAAGAATACAGATACAGGTGAAGAAATCACAGAAATTACTTCGGAAACCAAACTACAATTAGGCGATCTGGTAAGAGTGCGTATCGAATTGAGATCTGATCGTGCAATGGAGTTTGTGCACATGAAAGATATGCGGGCATCTGGGCTAGAACCCATAAATGTACTCTCACTATACAAATGGCAGGATGGTTTGGGGTATTATGAAAGTACAAAAGACGCTGCTACAAACTTTTTCTTCGACTATTTACCCAAAGGAGTATATGTTTTTGAGTATGACCTTAGGGTAAATAACAAAGGAGATTTTTCTAATGGCATTACTACCATACAAAGTATGTATGCACCAGAGTTCTCTAGTCATTCTGAAGGGGTAAGAGTCACTATCAAATAGAACAACACCTTTTTTACCACACAACTACTCAGATAAAATATAGTTGTATTTTATCTGAGTAATTTTTAATATTTCATAGTTAAATTCATTTTGGTTAACGTCGTACTAAACTCAGCCTTAGCGTCGTTGATTAAATCGTTTGCGTAGCGATAGCGAAGACAAACTATTTAATCAATGGAGTTTAAGGAGTGTTATGTTTAGTTTGTTTTTCAATAGTTTCAGGAGTAGTAGTTGAAAATTGATGGCCTTTAGATTCCCAGTAAGGTATTTGTTCTACTAAATATGTATGTACATCAATTATACCTTTTTCAGATAAACTAACTTGATTAACAGTACCTTTATAATATAATTCTATATGAGTAGTCTTTGAACCGCCATCATATTCTACTTCTATTTCATTTTTTATTTCAATATCTTTAGATTTAATGCCCTCGGAAGCTAATAGGATTTTTAATTCTTCTATATTTATTCTTTTATTTACACGTTCTTCATTTTTATAAAGCCATTTATAAGTAGTTCTACTTATCACTATATTGGTTTTACTCAAAGAATCAATATGTAAAAAGCTTTGAACTTTGTGTTTTTCAGTAATTTCATCCCAATCTTTAGCATTTCTATCTCCGTTTAATCTCATAGGTAAATTTGAAAGTCTAAATCCAGAACCTATATTAGTAACTTTGTATGGGGTTTGAGTCTTAATAGAATCCATATTTTTTAGATAGTTACTTGATACAAGAAATTTCACATCATTCGGATTGTCACAAGAAAATAATATTACAAAAAATAAAATAAAGATTGTAATTTTAATAGTAAATTTCAACATTGTCTGATTTTTTATTGCTTAAATCTTCATTTTTATTATAGTTAACCACTTCAACCATTTTCTTTTTGGTTTCATCCCAAATTTCAGAGGTAGGATTTGTTTGATGAGGTTCGTAAATGTCTTTAATAACTTGCCCTATTTTTACAGGGCCTCTTAAATTATAAAATTTTGTAGCAGGAAGCACTAAACTAGAACCGCCTATGACTTCTCCTATATAACCAATAACGTGTTGGGCTAACTTAAAAGACTTACCAATAGGAAATATATTATTAATAACCCCTATCGCTGTTCGAATATTATCAAATTCGGCTATTTCTTCATTGATTCTTGCATATGGATAAGTAGTGTCATTTTTTTTCGTAAAATCCGAAATAAGATTGATGCATTCTACAAATTTTTCCCCTAAATCTATCGTTACATTTTTTTCGCAGACCAAAAGATTATCACATAGAATATTATTTAAATTTTGTGGTTTTGCTTCATATGTTTCGTTGCTTTTTATTTTATCTTCAAAGTACAGTTTAGTGTTCAACAATTGATCCCAAAATCCACCGGTACCTTGTTGACGTATTTCATCAACTTCCATTCTATTGTGCCAACCACAAACAACTTTTCCATTTCCATCTAAACCAACAGAGCTTATGTCTACTAATTTATGTATAACATCATTTTCTCTAGGAGTTACCCTTTCGTAGTAACGTTTCATATCAAATTTAGATATGACAGTTATTGCGTATTGTTCTCCATCAATAAATTTATCAATGACGTGACAGAAATAATAATATTGTTGTTCTTTATATCTTTGTATATGGTTCTTCATAAGGGTCATCTCCACCAATGGTCATTGATAGTTCGTGTGTTTCTCCGTTAATTGTGGCCGTAGCTGTCATTTCTGACTTTTTGAGAAATAAATCTATTATTGTTTTCTTCATTTATTTAGAGTTTACAGTTGGTTGGCTCTCGATATCAATAATTTGTTTGATGTAATCGTGAAAAGCATTTGATAAGTTTTGCATTAACCTGTCGTGTTCTGATTCATTTTCTTTGGATGCTTTTATAATCCTTTCTGTTACTTGTATAACGTGAT
>CAKMZM010000093.1 GCA_929200365.1 uncultured Flavobacteriaceae bacterium
GAGGCTACTTCGGTAACCAACAAGGTGTATTTGTCTTGTAATTCGGTTTTCATGGTTTGATACAAACCTCTGAAAATTCCTTGTTTTCGATAGGCTTTGTCAACACATACCTGTCCCATTATTACATAGGATATCGAAGGATCTAAATGATTTTCGATTATAGAAAACATAGGTTTCAAAAGGTCTATATCATTCTTAAAATCTTTTAACATACACAATGCATACCCAACCACTTTATCACCATCTTTAGCAATAATATGAGGTTGTTTGTTATTCATTTTTGTTAGAATATCAAGATCATGTTGTACAGATACAAAGCCTTCTGCTTCTTTTTCTTTTTGCGAAATTGCAACAGGCAAATTATTTTGTTGAAGTACTAAAATCTGCTGTAATTCTACTTCAGAAGTAACCACAGTATACGTTATATTCATCTTGTTATTTAGCTTTCAACCAGTTTTTACGTTTATTTATAGCTTCTTTACCAGCATTTTGTAATAATTTGGTTTCAATATCCAGATGCGCAGTAAAAATTAGTTCAGCTTTTATTTCCTTACCTAATCTTTTATAGGTGATCGTTACTTTTTCTCCAGGGGTATATTTTTTCAATACTTCAGATAATTGCTTTTTATTTGTAATAGCATCTTCATTTATCATTAGAATAATATCATCTTTATCTAATCCTGCTATATATGCCGGAGATCCCTTTTTGGGGTAATCAGAGATAAAGACATCGTTATTTTTAAGTTTTATAGGTACTCCTGCAACGTATACTTTTTTGGGATTGTTGACCAGCGAAATTCCAAAATTAGCAAATAGAGTTTTGTAATCAGGTACCTCACTCCTATTAATGTATTTGCTAAAAAAATCATTAGCAAATGCCTCTCCTGCATATTCTCGTAATGTAATTAACAAATGTTTTTCTGTATAGGGTATTTCGGTCTTTCCATATTTTTCCCATACGAGTTTCATATAGTCATCTAGAGTAAGATTGTCTTTGTGGTTTCGTAAAGACAGGTCTAGGGCTAATCCCAGCATACTACCATAGGAATAATAAGAGATAAATGTATTTCCTCTATTTACAGGATCTATAGATGTTGCAGCATCTACAAAAGGAGCCTGATAACTCATCTCTGTAGGATTAAAATAGGCTCTGGCAGGAGAGTTCCATACATAATTATAGGTTTTTGCTAATCCTTCAATATATTTTTTCTCACTTATTATACCTGCTCTGCATAAAATTAATTTAGTATAATATTTTGTAAATCCTTCTGCAAACCATAATTCTCCAGACATATTAGCAGCCTCAAAATTAAAAGGTTCTAATGTTTTTGGGCGTATACGCTCTACATTCCAAGCATGAAAAAATTCATGAGAAACAGTTCCTATGTTTCTATCCATTCCCTCTTTGGCAAGACTACGGGTACTGGTGAGGATAGTAGAGTTTCTATGTTCCATACCATCGCCAGTCACATTGGGCATATAACAAGCCAAAAAAGTATAGGTTTTGTTGTCAAATTTTGGATACGCTCCAAATACTTCTTTTTGTTGTAATACAATTTTTTTAACTTTTTCGAAATAAGTATCAAACTCTTCTTCGGTTCCCAAATGATGTAAAGCAAATTGTATAGTATATTCTGAGTCACCAGACTGAACGTTAAATTCTCTTACAGAGTGATCACTGATCTCTACAGGGCTATCCATAAAATAGTGTAAATCAGGAGCTGTAAATTTATTGTTTCCAACAGGAAAAAGTTGTGTAGCTATTTTCCAGTTTAGATCTTTTCTAATATCAAAAGTTACTTCTATAGGTCTGTTTTTAAGTGCTGGGGCAAACATAAAAGTAGCAGGGGTATTAAGGTGAGCGTGGGTTTCGTCGATTTGCGAATATGTCCCATCTCCCCGATCTGCAAATAAAGTGTATGATACGTTAATCACGCCATCATGACCAGAAATATCTCATTGATAAGGGTTGGGACGAGTAACTTTAACTTTATTTCCTTGACTATCAGTAATTTTTACGTCATAAACATTTTTGGCAAATTCATGCAAGGCATACCTTCCAGGGGATGTTCTGCTCATTCGTAAAGAAATAGAATCTGTTTTTATATCAGAAAATGTAGCTTGTATTTTAGCTTCATGATGAACAGCATTGTCAAAAGATATGTGATATTGATTTTTTGATTGAGAGGAACTTAATTGAATACATAGTATCACAATTAATATCTGTACTAATTTCATTAGGATTTGTTTATGATTTGCTTGTGAAATGATGGTGAAACTCAAATAGTAGGTGTTATATCAAATTAACAGGGAAAAAATAACTATTTTTCTACAGAATCAAAAAACTATATGATTTCATTAACAAAGTTGACTGTTTGTAAAAAGTATTTGTTTTATTTTTGAAAGAATTATGCGACTTCCAGAAAAGCTTCATAAAAAAATTAAAAAGAGAAAAGATAGTAACGCACTTCGTATACTCTATAAACAGAAGAATTTAATCGATTTCTCATCTAATGATTACTTGGGATTTGCATCTGCAAAAACTATTTTTGATAAGACACATCGATTAATGATCGAAAAAAGAATGCAAAAAAACGGAGCAACAGGTTCTCGTTTACTTTCAGGAAATCATACATTATATGTAGAAGCAGAAAGAATACTTGCAGATGTTCATCATGCAGAAGAAGCTTTGATTTTTAATTCAGGTTATGATGCCAATGTTGGTTTTTTTTCTTCGATACCTCAACGAGGAGATGTTATTTTTTATGATGAGCTGATTCATGCTTCGATCAGAGACGGGATGCAGATGAGTAATGCCAAGTCTTATAAATTTAAGCATAATGATATAGAAGACTTAAAGTTTCTGATAGAACGACATCGAAATGTAAAAAGTGATCAGGAAATATATATCGTCACAGAATCAGTTTTTTCAATGGATGGGGATTCTCCGGATTTAAAATCATTAATAGCTTTTTGTCAGAAATACGATTACCACCTTATTGTAGATGAGGCACATGCTATTGGTCTGTTTGGCGATAATGGTGTGGGGCTACTTCAGAAATTAAGATTAGAAAATCAGGTTTTTGCAAGAATCAATACCTTTGGCAAGGCTTTAGGTTGTCATGGAGCAGTTATTTTAGGATCAAATGATTTAAAAACATATTTAGTAAACTTTTGCAGGAGTTTTATTTATACTACCAGCTTACCGCCACATTCTATTGCCACAATCCAAATGGCTTATGAAGAACTTCAGTATACATCTGAAATTGAAAAACTTATTGAGAATATTACTTTTTTTATTGGGGAGCTTAAATCCAAACATCTAATATCAAAATTTATTCAAAGCAATTCTGCAATACATTGCTGTATTATTTCTGGGAATAACAATGTAAAAAGGGTAGCAAGCAAAATTCAGGAAAAAGGATTTGATGTCAAGCCAATTTTGTCACCTACAGTACCACAAGGTAAGGAACGACTACGTTTTTGCTTACATTCATACAATTCTAAAGAAGAAATCTCGGAAGTCTTAGAACTACTTGCTACTTTTGTAGGAATATGAGCGAAACATTTAAAACTATTGCTGTTTTTCAATATTCAGCAGAAGCTTTGATTATTAAAGGAAGAATAGAATCAGAAGGAATCCAGGTTTTTACTATGGATATGCACACTATCGATACCGATCCCTTGGTTAGTAATGCTATAGGAGGTGTTAAATTAAGAGTAAAAGCAGAAGACGAGCAGAAAGCACTTCAGATTGTAGAAAGTATCCAGAAATATGCTGTAGGAGATCATGGAGAACCTATTTGTTGCCCAAAATGTAAGGGAGAAAAAATAGTTCTGGCTTCGACGATTGATAGTTTTAAAAGTTTGGTTTTTTTTCTATTTGGTTTTATATTATCTCTACTACCTATGTATCAAAAAATGAAATATAGGTGTGAGGACTGTAAAAAAGAATTTGATATCGATGAATAAAAAAATATTTGTTACCGGGATAGGGACCGAAGTAGGCAAAACGATAGCCTCGGCAATTGTGGTAGAGGCACTGCAGGCCGATTATTTTAAACCTATACAGGCAGGAGATTTAGGATATTCAGACACCGATAAAGTACAAGAGCTGGTGTCTAATTCGAAATCTGAGTTTCATAGCAATAGTTACGCCTTAAAAACCCCGATGAGTCCGCATGCTGCGGCAGAAATTGATCAGGTTACTATTGAAATCGATAAAATCACACTTCCCAAAACCAATAATCATTTGGTTATTGAAGGTGCAGGAGGATTATTAGTGCCGTTAAATAATAACAATACTATTCTGGATCTAATACAATCTGATTACCACGTTATTGTAGTTTCTAGGCATTATTTGGGAAGTATTAATCATACCTTAATGACCATCCGGATTTTACAAGAAAAAGGATGTAATATATCTGTTATTTTTAATGGAGCAGCACATGAAACTACAGAACGTATCATAAAAGAAATGACAGGAGTCTCAGTTATAGGAAGAATTGACAATGAACCTTATTTTGATAAAATGGTGGTTTCAGAATATGCAGAATTGTTTGGAAAAATCTTAAAATCACTATAAAAATGGAAATTAAAATAATTGAAAGATTAAATACTACCAATGATTATGATTTTTTGGACGATTATTATCATTCAACACCCGATATTAGGGAGTTTTTAGAGAAGGTTTACTCAGATATAATCAAGGGTAAGAAAGGTGTTATAGATAAGTTATTGAAATACATAAAAAAACACCCTAAAGTTCCTGCTATCAAGAATTACCTTACAATGGCTTATTTTGTTACAAATAGACCAGAAAAAGCATACGAGTATAATAGAAAAGTAGTCAGGAAACACCCAACATATGTATTTGGAATTATAAATCTGGCAAATGAATATTTAGATCATGAAAAATATGAAAAAGTAAAAGAAGTATTAGGTAAAAATTTTGACATACAACAGCTAGATACTAGAAGAGATACGTTTCATGAAGATGAAGTGATGGCATATTATTTGGCTGTAATTAGATATTTGTATGGAAAAGAGAGTCCTGATCCTGATTTGGCTGAAAAAATATTTGATGAACTTAAAAAAATTAACCCAGATCACAGTAAGTTGGAATATATAGAAGAATTACGACGCGAATTCTTACATAATAGCATTTTTGATAATATCTTAATGACAGAACATAATGAAAATGAGTTCGAGAGATCAGTAGAAGTAATAGATAGACGAAGTCATCTCCAAACAACAAAATCTCCAGATTTCAATTTCCCTGATCAAATAAAAGCATTATATGAAAATAATTTATCAATCTCTGGGGATAAGATCGATGATATACTATCATTAGATCATGATAAATTAGGAGATGACCTCATTAAAGTGCTGAAAGATAGCATATACAGATATGATTATTTTGAAGAATTAAGATTTGACAAGTATTTCTCGGATTTGTATTTTAGTTTTCCTATACACGCTTTGTTTCTATTAACCAAGGTGAAACATGAAGATACATTAGATACTATTTTCGAAATCTTACGGCAGGATGATGATTATATGGATTTTTGGTTTTGTAATCTCAATGATTTTATTTTTGTTGTTATTCTTAATAGTTTGGCAAAAAATGAATTGCCAGTATTACTTGATTTTGTAAAAGAACCTAATGTATCAGCAATACATAAGTCCATGATAACCGAGATGGTCAATAATATACCATACACACAGCCAGAACGCAGAAATGAAATTATAGAATGGGGTAGGGATTTTCTGAACTATATGATTAAAAATAATGATAACCCTAATATATTAGATGCAAATTTACTAGGGTTTTATATATCGGAGTTATATTATTTAAAACCAAAAGAATTACTTTTTTTAATTAAAAGGTTATATGATTTGAAAGCAGTAGACCCTACTGTTTGCGGTACTTATGACGAAGTTTTTGAAAATTATAATGATGAAATAGGTGAAATAGATCCAGAATCGGGAGTAAATGTAAAATTTGATACTGTACAAGAGTTATATGATTTGAATAATGAACAATGGAGTCCAGAATTTTTCGAAGAAGACAATTATATGGATATAGAACCTTTTAATGATAGTAACAATGCTACTTCTACTTATCTGCCACAGTGGTTAACAGATAAAAAGATAAATAGAAATGATCCTTGCCCTTGTGGCAGCGGTAAAAAATATAAAAAGTGTTGTCTAAATACTTAAAATTATATGCAAAGTTTAAAAGAAAGAGATAAAAAACATCTTTGGCATCCGCTCACTCAGCACAAAATACACCCCGAAGCATTGCCAATTATAAAAGCAAAAGGAGCTTTGCTTTATGATGAAAATGAGAATACATATATCGATGGGATTGCATCGTGGTATACTGCTATGTATGGTCACTGCAATGATTATATTTTAGAAAAAGTACAACATCAGATGCAGCAGCTGGATCAGATTGTATTTGCCAGTTTTACACATGAACCTGCTATAAAATTATCTGAAGAATTAATCAAAATATTACCAGATAATCAGGAAAAGATATTTTTTTCAGATAATGGTTCTACTGCCAATGAAGTAGGAATTAAAATGGCGCTACAATACCATTTTAACAGAGGGGAAAAAAGAAATACGATTGTCGCTTTTGAAAATGGTTTTCATGGGGATACTTTTGGAGCAATGTCTGCCTCGGGATTATCAGTTTATAATGGTCCTTTTGAAGATTTTTTTATCAATGTCAAACGTATTCCTACTCCAAATTCTGAAAATATTGATAGTGTTATAAAAGAATTACAAGAGTGTATCACAACTCATCAAGTAGCAGCATTTATATATGAGCCACTGGTACAGGGAGCCAATACAATGCACATGTTTGAGGCTAAATATCTAAATCAGATACTAGATATTTGTAAAGACAACACGATAATTACCATTGCAGATGAGGTAATGACAGGTTTTGGAAAAACAGGAAAAACATTTGCTTCTGATTATATAGAAACCAAACCAGATATTATTTCGATGTCTAAAGCTTTAACAGCAGGATTCGTGCCTATGGCAATAACAAGCTGTACTCAGCAAATCTATGATGCCTTTCTTGATGATTCTGTGGGCAAAGCCTTTTTTCATGCGCATACCTATTCTGCCAATCCAATAGCCTGCTCTGTAGCCCTTGCAGCAATAGAACTTTTACAGAGCGAAGAAATCCAAAATAATATTCATAGAATAACCAGATCTCACAAGGATTTTGATGCTAAAATCAAAAACCATCCTAAAATTAAAAGAACTAGGCAAACAGGAGTAATCTATGCCCTGGATCTGGATATCGAGATGGATCGGTATGGTAAGAAACGTTATGAGATATTCGACCATTTTATGAAAAATGGTGTAGCATTAAGACCATTGGGAAGCACAGTTTATATTCTGCCCCCGTATGTAATTACTCAGGAGCAGTTACAAAAAGTATATGATACTATTGTCGAGTTATTAGAAAATCTCTAATCCTTTAACCTGTTTTCTATAGAAGAGATAAACCCCTCTTTGTCGTCAATGAAAAATGCTATCGTTGTATACGTCTTTTTCATTCCATAAAGTCCAGAAAATGTATTTTCTTTTTTCAATGTAATTAGCATATTATGACTTTCTAATTCACCAAGTGGAGATAATTTTATAGTCTTAGCATCGAATTCGATTTCTTTGTTTGTAATTTCGATAGATGCAATGTTATTAATGTCTATTGTAGTTTCACTAAGGATGCCATAACGTAGATGTAAGATATCACCCTCTATAGTAATGGGTCTTTTAATAATAGATTTTAGGAAACCAAAGATCTGGATACTAGAGTATACACTTAATATACTTGCAATCCAGGCTGCAATTGCACTCCATTTTAATAAAAGGATATGTAATACATAGGTTTCAACACCAATGATTACGATAAGTGCAGCTAATAAAGAAATGGTTCCACTATTTTTATGATAGGTAAATTCATTATCTGCCAGGATTCTTTTTTTCCAGGATACGAATCCATAATAAAATACTGCAAGCTCCATAGCAAGAAATATTGCAATTTTACCAGGTACGATTTCACCACAAGTCTCCTTTAATGCAGAAAAAAAATCTAACTCTTGTTTTGCATTTACTTTATATCGTTTTATAGTTTGGCGAACTTTATAAAATGCATAAACACCTACACCTAGTTCTACAAAAGGAAAAATCCAGTTTTTTGCCCAATTTAGTGTGGACTGATGTTCTTGCGGAATAATATAAGAAGCGATAACCATTCCTATAATAAAAAAAGGAACGATAGTAGTTTTAGGGATATTTTTCTTCTTGATTAATACAAAATAAACAATAGGTATCGTAAAAAGTAGATCAAGAGTGATGCCAATTGATAACGCGCCAGTATTTGAAGCAAAAATTTGTGATTTGGTGATCAAAACTACTAACAAAATAAGGAGTACAGGTATTCCGAATACCACTAAATTACTACGGATTCTCGTTGTCATACTCATTTTTTTCATATCCTAATAAGTCAATTTGTTCATCGGTTTCATCAATGATTACATACATTTCTTTGTATGTCCACTGGTCATTTTGTTTGGTTCCTATGACGTATAATTGCGCTTCGCCTTTTGACCCCTTTATAGGAATTGATATATCAGCAGATCCCGTATTATTTTTATAAGAAATGCTACCATTCATTATACCATTGGTTTCTATAGGTTCTCCCAGAATATTTACTACATATTCATCTTCATTTACTTTAACAAGAGCATCCTGATAGGGGGTAGACTCAGTAATTAATTCATTTACACCAAATATCAGAGAGCCCAAAAAAATAAAAAACAAGACGATAAGAGTAAGACAACCTCCTACAGGAATAGCCCAGCCCCAATTTCTAGCAAACCAACTTTTTTGTTGTATATGATCTTCCATAATTTATTAGTATTTACCCTATAAAGATAAGTATCTCAAATCTGTTTTAACACCAAAACCTTTTGATAAATGATATAACTATTGAACAAGATAGAACAAACCCCTACATTTGCCAAAACTTGAAAATTGCAACAAAAGATATCAATAACAGGAATTTCTTCTATATCTCCGTTAGGAATTTCTTCTGGTGATATATGGAAAGCATATAAAGATTCATCACACCGTATTTCATTTAAAGATTTTGAAGGGAAAAATGCTCCTGTTGCAGTACTATCTCAAAATGCAAAGCAAAAGATAGAAAAACTTAGAGCAGAGAACTCTCATTATGAAGCACTAGACGATTCTGTGCTTTTTGGAATTTTTGCTGCCAGACAGGCAGTTAAAAACGCGGGATGGAATGAAGATCGCAATTTTGGGATAAATATAGGGTCTTCTCGTGGAGCAACAGGGCTTTTTGAAAAGTACCATCAGGAATTTCTCGAAACTGGTAAATCATCTACACTAAGTTCACCTACAACAACTCTCGGAAATATTTCATCATGGATTGCTCATGATTTACAAACCAAAGGACCAGAAATAAGTCACTCGATTACTTGTTCTACGGCACTACATGCTATGCTTAATGGTATTGCCTGGTTACAATCAGGTTTGGTAGATCAATTTTTGGTTGGAGGAAGCGAAGCCCCGTTAACCCCATTTACTATTGCACAAATGAAAGCCCTTAAGATATATGCATCTAATGATAAGGTAGCATACCCATGCCAGGCAATGAATTGGGATAAAAAAAGAAATTCTATGTTTCTTGGTGAAGGAGCGGCAATAGCATGTTTAGAAAAAGGGGTTAAAGAAAACGCATTAGCTTTAATAGGAGGTATTGGGTATGCTACAGAACCATTAAAACATAATATATCGATATCTACAGAAGCAGATTGTTTTCAAAAATCTATGAAAATGGCCTTAGGAAAAACTGCTGAAAATGAGATAGATGCGATCGTATTACATGCCCCTGGTACAGTAAAAGGGGATCTGGCAGAATATAATGCTATTAAAACTGTTTTTAAAGATAAACTACCTGCTCTTACTACAAATAAGTGGAAAATTGGACATACTTTTGGAGCTAGTGGAATTTTGAGTTTGGATCTGGCAGTACTAATGCTAAAATATCAGGAATTTATACCAGTACCCTTTGTAACATATCATTCGACTCCAAAGCGATTGAATAAAATTATAGTAAATGCTGTTGGTTTTGGAGGTAATGCTGTAAGTATTTTGCTTGAAAAACCTTAATTAATTATTTATTTATATTCAGGGAAAAGTTGAATAAGTTTTTTTAGAGATGAAATAGTAATTTTTTTGAATGTGAGTTTATTGTATAAATTGATACAAGTACAACGAGATTTTCTTACATTTGACTTTTAGATTTAGATGATATATGAGCGTTATTAGACACGATTGGACCAAACAAGAAATTCTTGATATTTACAATACACCTATGATGGATTTACTGTATAAAGCGGCTACAATTCATCGTGAATATCATGACCCAAATACTGTACAGGTATCTACCTTATTGTCTATTAAAACAGGAGGATGCCCCGAAGATTGTGGGTATTGCCCGCAAGCAGCTAGGTATCATACCGATATCGAAGGTAATGACCTAATGAGCGTACAACAAGTAAAAGCACAAGCACTTCGTGCAAAATCTTCAGGAAGCTCTAGAGTATGTATGGGAGCTGCCTGGCGTAATGTTAAAGATGGGCCAGAATTTGAAAATGTGCTGGAAATGGTGCGTACAATCAATAAACTTGATATGGAGGTATGCTGTACCCTGGGTATGATTACCGAAAATCAGGCACAGCGATTAGCAGAAGCAGGGTTATATGCTTATAATCATAATTTAGATACTTCAGAAGAATACTATAAAGAAGTAATCTCTACAAGAGGGTATGAAGATCGCTTAAAAACAATTGATAATGTTCGTAAAACTAATGTAACTGTTTGTAGTGGTGGTATTATTGGTATGGGAGAAGAAATAGGTGATAGAGCAGGAATGTTGGCAGCACTGTCAAAATTAAGCCCACAACCAGAATCAGTACCTATAAATGCATTGGTTGCTGTAGAAGGAACACCAATGGAAGAAGAAAAACCTGTAGCAATATGGGATATGATTAGAATGGTTGCTACAACCAGAATCATTATGCCAAAAACACAGGTTAGACTATCAGCCGGAAGAACAGAAATGAGTAGAGAAGGACAAGCGATGTGTTTCTTTGCAGGAGCAAATTCTATTTTTGCAGGAGATAAATTACTTACTACACCCAATCCAGATGTAAATGCAGATATGGAAATGTTTAAAATGCTTGGGCTTAATCCGCAAAAACCGTTTGTTAAAAAGGCTCAACCAGAAACAATAGAAGCAGAGGATTCTATATTTGAGCCTCTGGGAGAAAAACCCAAATGGACCAGACCAGATCACACTATCGAAAGAAATGAAGTTGCCAAACAAAAAGCTAAAGGTATAGTAGCGGATAAGTAAAGTAGTTTTAGTGATGTTTGATCGATGAGTGAGTATGCCACTCCTTCGCTTAGACAAAAATTTTAAACCAGTTCTATAATAAAAAGAAGAGGTACTTCTTAGCTAAAAATGTTTTTCCTTTTAAATTACCTAATGAGGTCATTTACTTTTTCATAGATAAGGTTTGTTTCCCATCCCCGATACAAAAGATAGTTAGTAAGCTTCTTCCGTTTTTTGTTTTTGTCTTGTTCGATAATATTTTTATATTTTTTCTCCGCAAGTATGTGAAAAGTTTCTAAATAATCATTTTCAGATATTTCTTTAAGAGCAGTTTTGATATTGTAAGCAGAGATATTTCTTATCTTCAACTCACGAGTTATACGCTGTTTCCCCCATTTTTTGATATTAAATTTCCCTCTTGCAAAAGCTTTGGCAAAGCGTTCTTCATTAAGGAAATTTTGATTCAGAAGATGTAGGATGATTTTTTCTTTAGCTTCAGGAATTAGCTTCATGGTCATTAACTTGCTCTCTACATCTTTATGACAGCGTTCCTGATACGCACAATAGTGCTCCATTTTTCGTAATGCTTCTGCTACAGTTACAGATGTAATAGGATTCTTATACATTACTACAAATGTACATTGACTTTTATAATTTTATAAAAAAAACATGAGGGCATGAAAAAAGTAACATTATTATAAGATTTGATCACAAACCAACTATTATGTATTCATTTGCGATACACGTTTCTATAAGAAAGGGATTAGGAGCAGAATGGTTACAGCAAACCACATAGGTGGGAAAAAAAGTTTTTTGTAAGAAGTATCCAGAGCCCAGCTAAAGGGTCTCAACAAGGGGGTACACTATAGAGTTAAATAATGAGGTTTTTGACAATGCTGATACTAATGAATCTACAGGATTCTTTGATAATATCCCATGTGATTACTATCCTGAATCGGCAGAGGTGTTTGCTTCGCAAAATGGTGTTGAATTTGTTTCTTTAGGAACAACTTGCCAAGATGGAGAATTTGATCTTGCAACTGGTAATTTGCGTTCTGCAAAATATATCAAAGTGGTTGATACTAGTGATAAAGCTATTTTTCCGTGGTTTGCAGATGGTTATGATCTGGATGCTATTGTATGTCTTGAAAATGGTGAGCATATCACTACAAAAAACACTATGACCTATGCACAAAATCATACGGCTTTAGAAAGTGAATTACTCACCAAAGATTTTGGAATAGAAGAAACAAATGTTTTTGTTTCTCCAAATCCATTTAAAAATCAATTACTTATAGATTTTAATACTCTGTTGAAGGAGATGTAGATGTTATAATTACTGATGTAACAGGTAAAATTGTATATACTCAAGCGATACGACTTAATGCTGGACAATCTAGATTATCTATTGATATGAATCGGTATACAAAAGGGTTTTATGTAGTACATGCTTCTAGTACAAATGGAAAACTTAATATAACTAAAAAGATAATTAAAGAATAATTGAATTAGAAGGAAATTTTCTAGACAACCTCCCAAAACAATAATACCAAATCAACTATAAAACAATAAGTTGAATACTGAACTCATCCTTAAATTTGTGATACCCTAAGAGTATTTACCATTCCTTTTGTAGTGA
>CAKMZM010000094.1:0-4639 GCA_929200365.1 uncultured Flavobacteriaceae bacterium
AGCACAAAATATGTTTCCGAATTAAATAAAATCCATTTCTAGATCAAGACAATTCGTCACTTATAGGGTATTTGTTACAAGACTCATATTATTTTTAGAGTTAAAATTAGATTCAATATATAATACCTATAATAGCAAAGGTCTGATTCATAGTTAGTTGTTTCTGAAATGGGGAGATGTACAAATTTAATTTTTTTTATGAATATGTATATTTATTGTGTTTTATAGTTGATTTAGTATAATTAGTATTTTAATGAAGAATAAGTGAGATACAATAATAGAATATTATGCTTATCCCGATGTTTCCCCTAATTCTATCTTAAATCCTTGTAGCACTCGATTTTTTATCAAGTAACAAAATTACTATAGAAAATTACAACTCAGTGAGGGTAATAATTACAAGGGTTCAGGCTAATGAAAAACTATTGGGGAACTTAACGGACAAGCATATAGAATATTATACCTATTTAACTCTTCTGGCTTCAAAGGTCTTAAATAGAAAACTCTTATACGCTCTTATAAAACAAAGATCAGTATTATCACTATTAATCCAGACTTTTACAGTATAGCTTTTACCACTATCTGCATTATAAATAGTTCCACCAGATAAAGCTCCATCTTTATAACTTAAATTTTCTAAAATATTCATTCCAAGTAAAGGGCGACCTTGAAGTTCTTTAAGCGGATTCTTGTTATCTAAACCATTAAAATTAGAAAGAGGGTGCTCTGCTCGTTTATTAATTTTTCCAAAAAAATAATCTCCATCTCTATAGATTTCAATAATAGAACCTCCTTTAATTTCCCACTTTCCGATATAAGTATCAGAACTTACAGACGAAGACAGGAAAAGCAGGGATAGCGCTAAGGATATGATAAATTTCATTATTGTAAACTTAACAATTAAATTAGATTAATTCCTAAAAAAATATAAATGAGGTGCTATAGAGTGTATAAAAAAAACCTTATTCTCTGTTTCACAACAAATTATAAGGTTTTCTTGTTTTCAATTAGAGTATTGTTATTTTAAACTACCAACCATATCTTCTGGTTTTACCCATTCATCAAATTCTTGTTCAGTTACATACCCTAAAGCCACTGCTTCATGTTTTAGTGTTGTGCCATTTTGATGAGCTGTATTAGCAATTTCTGCAGCTTTATAATACCCAATTTTAGTATTTAATGCGGTTACTAGCATCAATGAGTTATTTAATAATTCAGTAATCCTCTTTTGGTTGGGTTCTATACCTTGAGCACAATGCTCATCAAAAGAAATGCAGGCATCTCCAATTAATTGAGCACTTTGAAGCAAGTTTGCAGCCATTACAGGTTTAAACACATTCAATTCAAAATGTCCTTGCATTCCACCTACATTAATAGCTACATCATTACCCATAATTTGTGCACATACCATAGTTAAGGCTTCGCATTGTGTAGGGTTTACTTTACCAGGCATAATAGAACTTCCAGGTTCATTAGCAGGAATAATTAGTTCACCAATTCCACTTCTTGGTCCAGAAGCCAGCATACGAATATCATTTCCTATTTTATTTAATGAAACGGCCAATTGTTTTAGAGCACCGTGACTCTCTACAAAAGCATCATGTGCAGCCAAGGCTTCAAATTTGTTCTCTGCTGTGATAAATGGTAAACTGGTAAATTGTGCAATAAATTCTGAAACCCGTTTTGCATACCCTTTTGGGGTATTTAACCCAGTTCCTACAGCGGTTCCTCCTAAGGCTAATTCTGCCATATGAGGTAAGGTGTTTTCTAAAGCCTTAATTCCGTGATCTAATTGAGAAACATACCCTGATAATTCTTGCCCTATAGTAAGTGGTGTAGCATCCATAAAGTGGGTACGACCAATTTTCACTACATTTTTAAACTCTTCAGATTTTTTCTTTAGAGTATCTCTTAATTGAATTACCCCCGGAATAGTTACTTCTACTATTTTTTTATAGGCTGCAATATGCATTCCTGTTGGAAAAGTATCATTTGATGATTGAGATTTATTAACATCATCATTTGGTTGAAGTGTTTTTTCACCTTCACCAATTGTTTTACCTGCTAATTGATGAGCTCTATTTGCTATTACCTCATTTACATTCATATTACTTTGCGTACCAGAACCAGTTTGCCAGATTACTAAAGGAAATTGGTTATCATGTTTTCCTTCTAATATTTCATTACATACTTGAGAAATAAGATCTCTTTTCTCTATTGGTAATACTCCCAATTCACAATTTGTATATGCTGCAGCTTTTTTTAGATAGGCAAAACCATATACAATTTCTAATGGCATAGATGCCGATGCACCAATTTTAAAATTATTTCTAGAACGTTCTGTTTGTGCTCCCCAAAGCTTATCAGCAGGTACTTTTACCTCGCCCATTGTATCCTTCTCTATTCTATATTCCATTTGGTAAGATGATTTGTTTTTTTAAGAGTGCAAACTTAAGCATTTGCCTCACTATTTCTGAATAAAGCAGCTACTTTTTAATGAAGTGATTTAAAAATAAATTATATTTCTACTATGACATATAAGTAAGAGTTAGTATCTTTGGCAAAATTTGAAAATTAGAATATTATTATGTTTGAATTCGATCAGTACCTTGGTTTTTTAGCATTTTTAACTATCCTTACCATTGGATTTTGGTTAATGATCTTTTTATTAACTTTTGTAATTCCCTATTGGATTATAGGAGCTAACATCGAAAATTTCAAATTAAGAAGGGAAGCTAAACGTAAGAAAAAAGAAGAAGCATAACAGTTTATAATATATAAAGAAGGAAGTCAAAATGACTTCCTTCTTTATGTTTTATTGAAGTACTAGCCTATTTCTAGAGATAAATATGCTCTTAAAAAGATTTTACTGAATACAAAGTTTATGCTAAAAATACCATCACTTTTTATTTGTATACTTATACTTTGAGGAAACCCGTAATAATTGTATTCATCTATATAGTATCTTTATATGTGTTGAGTTATATAATTAAAATTTAGTTAATTTAAAAATGTGTAAAACCCTCCAGTTAGAATTCTGGAGGGTTTTATATATGGTATAGCTATATAAGCTAGAAAGGCTACCTACTTTTTAATTCATTGATGATTTTTGCAAACTTTTCTTTTATCTCCTGATACTTTGTATGACTTTGGTTTTTAACAATCATTTCTCCATTAGAAATAGTTCCTAGCTGCATATTTGAATCTGTAGCATATACAATAGTTGAGGTAAGATTTTTGGTAGCAGTAGTAGCCAATAAAGGTGATGAGGCATCAATAATGCAGGCATTTAACAGCTCTCCGACTTTAAAAAAATCTGAAGTGAAATTATTCATGGCTTTTCTACCGTTTATCGTAGCCATTTCTAATGCATACATTCCAGAATCTGGTTGTTGATGAGAAGAGTAGGTGTTTCTTTTATGGGAAATTAAGCGTTGCCCATAATCTAAGAGACGTAGCTCTTCTAGTGGATTAAGCCCTATATGACTATCGGTACCAATACTCCATTTTCCACCATTTTTCTGGTATTTCCTTAGCGGAAATAATCCATCACCCAAATTACCTTCTGTACTTGGGCAAAGCACTACATTGGCTTTACTTATGGCAATTCCCTCGATTTCGTGATCTGTTAGATGTGTTGCGTGTACCAGATGAAACCGATCATTCATATCTACATGATCTAATAACCATTCTACGGGGCGTTTTCCTAGGTATTTCACAGCATCTTCGATTTCTTTTAGTTGTTCTGAAACATGAATATGAAATGGAATATCCTGAGGGCCAGATTTTGCAACCTCGGCAATATCAGACGGTTCAACTCCTCTCATAGAATGAATACCAATAGCAATATTAGCGTGCTGGTAGTGTTTGCAAGCTTCTTTACTTGATTCTAATAAGTTTAGATATTCATCAATAGTAGGAGAGATAAACCTTCGTTGCCTGTCGTTTGGTTCTTGTCCGAAACCACCTTTTTGATAAAAAATAGGAATTAAGGTAATCCCTATACCTACATTTTTTGCTGCAGAAATAAGACTATTTCCCATTTCTGAAAGATTAGTGTAGGGAACTCCGTTTTTATCGTGATGTACATAATGAAACTCGGCAACATTGGTATATCCATGACGAGCCATTTCTGCATAGAGCATAGTTGCTATAGCTTCCATTTGTTCTGGATTTATCGTTAATGCCAATTGGTACATCGCTTCTCGCCATCCCCAAAAGTCATCTGCTAGGGCAGAAGTTGTGTTTTCATGTCTTTCTGCCAGACCAGCCATTGCATATTGAAAGGCATGAGAATGTGCATTCTGAAACCCAGGAATCGCATAACCATCAATAATTTCATTGGATTTATGTTGTGGGTCAAAAGAAGAAATATCGGTAATGACACCTTCATTATTTACCGTAATCCCTGTATGTTCTTTCCATCCGGTATTTTGTAATAATCCTTTAAAAAGATAGGTTTTCATGGGTTTAAGTTTTTTAGTTTCAGAGTTTGATTGATATATTAGATATCAGACGTTGTACAGTTACATTTTCTAGTGTCATACTTTGTGCTATTAGCATAAGTTCTCTATATACCGCACTAAGGCATGGCACTCGAACAGATATTTTTAGTTCCAAAGAAGCAAAGCTTCAGAGT
>CAKMZM010000094.1:4739-13052 GCA_929200365.1 uncultured Flavobacteriaceae bacterium
AAGGCATGGCACTCGAACAGATATTTTTAGTTCCAAAGAAGCAAAGCTTCAGAGTTTGGCATATGGTTAACTTTATACTTTTGCATTTTTCGGTTTTACATTTTACATTTCAACGTTTCAATCAGGCACTTCATAGTATATTGTAATACATGTTGTATCTCTTTTGCTCGATCTTCATTATACGTAACTTCATTATCGTCCATATATAAAATTTTATTCATTTCAAGCTGAAGCGTATGAATGTTGTTTTCTGGATTTCCAAAATAGCGGGTAATATGCCCTCCTTTAAAAGGGGAGTTATGATTAACTTTAAAAGGTCTTGATTTTAATCCATTTAATGCAGCCGTAATGAGTTCGAGAGATGCAGTTTTCTCGTCATTATCCCCCAAAATCATATCAGGAAAAGGATCTTTTTGAATCGTACTTACTTTATGGCGAATAGAATGTGCATCCCAAAGTAATACCTTGCCAAACTGCTTTTTTCTATCTTCTATCAGGGTCTTAACTTGCTCGTAGTAGGGCCAGTAATAGGTATCTAATCTTCTTTTGATTTCGGTTTCATCGGGTTCGAATTCTTTAGATTTGTATATTTTATTACCATAAAAATCTGTAACTGGTGTATTGCTGGTAATAAGCCTGTTATCATTATATAGCGGTACACTTTTGGAATCTCTGTTAAGATCGATGACCCATCGGCTTAGATTCGCTTTAATTAGAGTGATCCCCATAGCAGGGGCAAATTCATACAGTCGATGTACAAACCAATCTGTATCATCAAGATGCCTGCGCATTCTTTTTTTGTATTGTTTTTTTATTTCTAAAGGAAATTTTATTCCCGAATGAGGAACACTTATAATCATAGGAACTATAGGAGCTTTGGCTTCTGTTATTTTGAATAACTTCATGTTGTTTTGTTATCAGGATGTAATGATATTAAAATGGTAAGTTTATATTAAACCATCCAGTAATTTTTCATCTACCAAATTAGGTAATGTTACTTTAAGTTTTGGAGTTCTTTCCATTTCTCGTTTTATAGCAAACATTGCTTCTTCATTTCGAGCCCAACTTCTTCTTGAGATTCCATTATTAACATCATAAAATAGCATACGTTCTAGTTTTTCTGAAGCTTCTGCTGTTCCATCAAGCAACATCCCGAATCCACCGTTGATTACTTCTCCCCAGCCAACACCACCACCATTGTGGATAGATACCCAGGTAGCTCCTCTAAAACTATCTCCGATTACATTATGAATCGCCATATCTGCCGTAAATTTACTTCCGTCATAAATATTACTGGTCTCTCGATAAGGAGAATCAGTACCACTCACATCGTGGTGATCTCTCCCCAGAACAACTGGAGCCGTGATTTTTCCACTTTCAATAGCTTTATTAAAGGCTTCGGCAATTTTGATTCTTCCTTCAGCATCGGCATATAAAATACGAGCCTGTGAACCAACTACAAGTTTGTTTTGTTTAGCTTCTCTAATCCAGATAATATTATCCTGCATCTGCTGTTGAATTTCTTTTGGAGAAACTTTTTTGATAGTTTCCATCACTTCCAGTGCAATCTGATCTGTAGTATCCAGATCTTCTGGTTTCCCAGAAGTACATACCCATCTAAAAGGTCCAAACCCATAATCAAAACACATAGGACCCAGAATATCCTGTACATAGGAAGGGTATTTGAAATCAATACCGTTTTCTTCCATGATATCTGCACCAGCACGTGAAGCTTCGAGTAAGAATGCGTTTCCGTAATCAAAGAAATACGTACCTCTTGCAGT
This sequence comes from uncultured Flavobacteriaceae bacterium, assembly GCA_929200365.1. Classification (GTDB taxonomy): domain Bacteria; phylum Bacteroidota; class Bacteroidia; order Flavobacteriales; family Flavobacteriaceae; genus Aquimarina. Next base: position 6,524 of record CAKMZM010000094.1, read on the forward strand.
ATGTTTATTAATGGCATTGGCATGCCTGCGAAGGGATTCCTGAACTTTGTTTTTAAACGTTTCAGAATCATTACTGATCATTGTGTTGGCTTCTTCATAACTTAGCCCTACAGGATAATATCCTCCAGACCATGGGTTATGCAATGATGTTTGATCAGACCCTAATTGAATGTAGATATTTTCGTCATAGAAACGTTCCCAGACATCTACAACATTACCCTGATATGCAATAGAAACGGTTTCTTTTTGTTCCATTGCTTTTTGAACCCTGACTACCAAATCATTTAAATCATCAATAATTTCATCTACCCAGCCTTGTTCATGGCGTTTTTGAGCGGCTTTTGGGTTTACTTCTGCACATATGGTAATACATCCTGTAATATTTCCTGCTTTTGGCTGTGCACCACTCATCCCTCCTAATCCAGAAGTTAAAAAAATTTTACCAGCAGGCGTTTCTTCGGGTTTTAATGTTTTTCTAAAAGCATTCATTACGGTAATGGTAGTACCATGCACAATACCTTGAGGACCAATATACATATAGCTTCCTGCGGTCATTTGCCCATATTGCGTTACGCCCATGGCATTGTATTTTTCCCAATCATCGGTTTTTGAATAATTAGGAATCATCATTCCGTTGGTCACCACAACTCTAGGTGCATTTTTTGAAGAAGGAAATAATCCCATGGGATGTCCCGAGTACATATGCAACGTTTGTGCTTCGGTCATCGTAGCCAGATACTGCATTGTTAATACATATTGCGCCCAATTTTGAAATACAGCTCCGTTACCTCCATAGGTTATTAATTCATAAGGATGCTGTGCGACAGCGTGATCCAGGTTATTCTGAATCATAAGCATGATTCCTGCTGCTTGTTTTGTTTTTGAAGGGTATTCATATATAGGACGAGCATATATTGCATATTCTGGCATAAAGCGATACATATAAATACGACCAAATGTATTTAGTTCGTCTAAAAATTCACCGGCAAGTTCTTTATGCCAGTCTTTTGGGAAATATCGCAATGCATTTTTAAGTGCGAGTTTTTTTTCTTCGTTAGAAAGAATTTGTTTTCGTTTGGGAGCCCTGCTAATTTTAGAATCCAAAGATCTCTTTGGAGGTATTGTTTTAGGAATCCCTTGGAGTATTTGTTCTTTGAAGTTCATATAGGTGTCAGGTTTTAGATTTTTTGGAGTGAGATTTTGAGTATTCTTACTATATTATTATGCATTTTCACTTCTGTTACTCTTTATCGTTTTACGGTTTTAGGTGGTGATTTTTTCGATATTTCAGGTTTCCCCGTTTCCATACCTGAGAAGGAAGTAGTTTCCCTTGGTGGTAAAAGATTTCGTGTACATGCGCTGTTTCAAATAGGTTGAAATCGGCAAGCATTCCAGAAGCCAATCTTCCTCTGTCGTGCAGGTTAAGTGCTGCTGCTGCTCTACATGTAATTCCAGCAAGAACTTCGGCATTACTTAATTTTTGAAATGTTCCCAAAACAGATGCTTGAGTTAGTAAATCACCCATTGGTGCCGAACCAGGATTCCAGTCACTGGCGATAGCTAATGCTCCGCCAGCATCCAAAATTTTTCGGGCAGGAGTAAAATCACATCCTAATCCTATTGAAGCACCGGGTAACGCAATCGAAATCACATTACTTTGGGCTAGCATTTGTATTTCATTCTCGGTACTGGCTTCTAAATGATCTGCACTAATAGCTCTTACTTTTACAGCTACTTCGCTACCCCCCGTGTTAAACTGATCTGCATGAACGGTAATATCGAATCCCATCTGTTTTGCTTTTTCAAAATAGGGATAGATATCAGAAGGGAGAAATGCTCCTTGTTCAACAAAAGCATCGATTCGGTTGGTAAGCTGTTCTTCTTTCAACAAAGGAAACAGAGTAGTACTAATTTCTTTGAGGTATGTTTTATGATCTCCATCAAAATCTTTTGGCAATATATGTCCAGCAAGACAGGTAGAAACTAAATCTGCTATTGTGCTACTATTTGCAGTTTTTATAGCGCGTAGCATTTTAAGTTCTTCTATAACCGAAAGCCCATATCCACTTTTTACTTCTACAGTTGTGATTCCTCTTTTTAATAAGATATTAGCTCGTTTTATAACTCCATCGGTAAGTGCCTGTTGTTCTGCTTTTCTGGTTTGGGTAACGGTATCCCAGATACCTCCACCAGCTTTGGCTATCTCTAAATAGGATCTTCCTGCATTTCGCATGGCATAATCATTAGCTCTGGAACCTGCAAAGCAAATATGTGTATGGGCATCTATAAATCCAGGAGTACATACGTAATTGGTATGTAATTCTATGATTTCTGCATGTAACTCATGAGCCTTTTCTTTTAAATCAGAGAAAACTCCAATGGCGTGAATTTTTTCACCTTCAATAAGAATACCACCATTTTCAATAATTTCGAGGTCTTGGTCTTTTATCGCACCTTTATTACTCGTTTTTTGTAACGGTATAAGTTGTGTGATCGGACCTATTAATGTATATGTTGTCATATTATATTTTTTCCTTTACCTTGAGCTAAGGGAGCTATTAGATTTTTAACTAATACCTTTCAAATTCACTAGAAAACTGAGTTTCTAGAGATACGTGTTCTTTTAAGGATACTTGATTAGCAGTAGTAATTATAGTTTTGTTTTGGATAATTTTTATTCCTTTCTCAATATCGTCTGCAAATACTCTGTCTTTGTCTGCAAAAGATACGGCTTCTCGTACTTTTTTATGAATTTCATCTAGAATAGCTCCTGATTTTAACGGTTTTCTGTACTCGAATGCCTGAGCGGCAGTTAATAACTCTATGGCTAGTATTTTCTCTAGATTTTCGATTACTCTTAGTGCTTTTCTACCGCCGATGGATCCCATACTTACATGATCTTCCTGACCAAGAGAAGTAGGAATACTATCGGCACTGGATGGAAAGCATAATCCTTTGTTTTCACTTGCCAAAGCAGCTGTAGTATATTGTAGTATCATATATCCAGAATTGATACCTGTATCTTGCATTAATAATTTAGGAACACCAGAAGAATTACCTTCTAATGCCAGGTAAATTCTTCTATCCGAAATATTACCGAGTTCTGAAGCAGCTATACAAGCATAATCAATAGCCATAGCTAGTGGTTGCCCATGAAAACTACCCCCGCTAATGGTTAGTTCTTCATTAATAATTATAGGGTTATCGGTTACTGAGTTCAACTCTACTTCTAGAAGTTCTTTGAGGTGTAGCCATGCATTTCTTGATGCGCCATGCACTTGTGGCATGCAGCGTAGAGAATAAGGATCCTGAACCCGATCACAATCGATATGATCTTCCATGATTTCAGAACCTTGTAATAAAGATTTTATTCTCGAAGCAACATGAATGTTTCCTTTATAAGGGCGTAATTGGTGTAGTTCTTTAAAAAATGGTTTTACAGAGCCTTGCAGTCCTTCGATCATCATTGCTCCAATAATATCAGCTTGCGCAAGACAGTTGTGTAATTTTGTAACTATCTGTACAGCATGTGCTGCGATAAATTGAGTTCCGTTAATTAAAGCTAATCCTTCTTTTGGTCCTAAATCAAGAGGTTTTAGACCTGTGATGTCGAATAGCTTCTGGGTGGTAATTACTTTGTTTTGATATTCGATTTTCCCCAATCCCAGTAAAGGCAAAAACAGATGAGAGAGCGGAGCCAAGTCTCCAGATGCTCCAACAGATCCTTGGCTGGGAACAATAGGTATGGCATCATTATTAATATGCCACAGAATCCTGTCTAATGTTTTTTCTGCAATACCAGAATATCCTTTTGCCAAAGATTGTATTTTAAGAATGAGCATAAGCTTAGCAATCTCGGTGTCTATGGGGGTGCCAACACCTACACTATGACTTTGCAAGATGTTGCTTTGTAGAATATTGGTTTCTTTTTTAGATATTTTTGTAGTACAAAGTGGCCCAAATCCTGTATTAATGCCATATACAGGTTCTCCTTTTTTTACAATATTTTCTACTACCTGCTGATTTTTTTTTACGCTATCGCGAGAAGTTTCAGAGATAATTCCAGTGGTTTCTCCACGAGCAATTTGTATTGCTATACTTGCAGTTAGGTAATCTTCTCCAAATGAAAAGTGGTTTGCTGTCATTAATATGTGCGTATTTCTATTTTTTATACTAAAATAACACCTATTTTTGATAATTAATAATACTAATTATGTTATTAATTAATAACTATGAGTTATCAAATAGAGCTTCGTCATTTTACTTATTTTATGGCAGTAGCCGAGGAGTTACATTTTAGAAAAGCTGCAGATCGATTGTTTATATCTCAGCCTGGTTTGAGCAGGCAAATTAAACAGATGGAAGAAATAATTGGTGTTGCTCTTTTTATACGAAACAAAAGAAAGGTAATGCTAACGGCGGCAGGAATATATCTTAAAAAAGAGCTGGATTATATTTTTAATCATATTGATTTTACTATAAAACAAACCCGATTGATTGATCAGGGAAGTAATGGGGAGATTCGAATTGGTTTTTTGGGATCTGCTATGCAGACGGTTATTCCAAAACTATTGATTATGGTTAATAAAGAGCTCCCAGATATACAATTTAGTTTAGAGGAAATGTCTAATTATCTACAGGTAGAAGCTGTTGAAAAAGATCAACTGGATCTTGGTTTTGTACGGTTAGCACGTGTACCCCAGAGAATTAAAATGAAAACAGTTCATATAGATTCATTTTCTTTGGTAGTGCCATTAGAGCATCGGCTTACCTCAACAACTTTTAAAAGTATTGCGCAAGTATCTGAAGAACATTTTATTTTGTTTTCATCAGATTATAGTTCTTTATATTATGATAAAATCATGAGTATTTGCGAAGATAAAGGGTTTACCCCTAAGGTAACTCATAAATCGGTACATGCACAAACTATCTTTAAATTGGTAGAGAGTGAGTTAGGAGTTGCTATTATTCCTACTTCATTACAACATGGTTTTGATCTGGGCGTGAAGTTTTTAGAAATCCCCAAAATACCTCAAAGAGCAATACTTTCTGTTATCTGGAAAAAAGATAATCGAAACCCTGCATTACAGCAAATCTTGAAGTTTTTGTAGAAAAGATAATTGCTAATCATCAGAATATAAAACTAGAAAAAACAATTAATTTGGCTTGGTATTAGATTTTGATCTAAGAGCATGTTTAAACAATAATCTGTACAAGATAAGTATATGTAATACCTATTAGCATAGCTAACCCAAAACTTAATAAAGTACCGATTAGTATATATTCTGTAAGTTTTCTATCTCCTGCTTTAGAAAGATCTCCATATCTGAATACAGATTTGGCTGCTAATAGAAAACCTATAACTTCCCATCTTCCTATAACGATAAATATAAAAATAAAAAGACGTTCTAGCATACCTATATACGTTCCGGCTTTGTGTAAAGAATTTTCAGGAGTACTATATTCACTTACGTTCCACTGAGAGATGAATAGTTTCATAATTATAGAAGATACTAGTGTGGTAAGTATCAAAAACACTAGAAATAGTAATGTTTTTGAATTATATACGAGGTCAAAATCAATACTGTATTGATGGTAGTAATACACGACGAGTGCAATTACATATAAATGAAACATTTGATCTAAAACAAATAGAAGTTTATGGTTTATTTTTGATTTTAGATTGACTTTAAGAAGATCTATTCCAAAATGGGATATTGAAATGATAAGTATACCCAACCAGTATTTCATTTTAAATTGAAGTATAACAAATAAAAGTATTGTATGAATTATAATATGTAGGTATAGGTATAATGATTTATATTTTTTGGTTTCTTTATCCTGTACCCATGTATTAGATTGAAATAAAAAATCTCCGAGAAGGTGAGAGAGTATTAGTTTTATGGTTAATGCGATCATATAGTTTTTATATAATTGATATAATAAGATATTAATTGACTCATTTCTTCATATCCAGATCTTTTTAACCCTTCACTTACAGTACTTTGGGTTTTTCCTAGTAATTGAGCTAATTGTTCTTGTGTTTTTTTAGGGTTTTCGAGAGCAGTCTTTACAATAGATGAATATGCAGGTTTCCAGTCATTTAGAGTAAGTAATGCTAGTCGAAGCATTAGATTTATAGTGATATCGAATTTTTTCCAGGGAGATTTTATAGCAATATTCTGTTTTTTTAGATTTTCAAAACATTCTCCTGAGCGTTCAAAAGCATTACCATTTGATTCTGTAATTTTTTTTGAAGTATACGTTTTTTTGCCAATTCCTATGGCTATTCGCACATCTAGAGGTTTACATTGTTTAATTGTAGCTTTTATAAGAAAAACAGCTTCTAATGCTTGTTCTACGGGAATTTCAATTTGAAAACTGTCTCCTCTGAAGATTTCCCACTGATTAGGTTCAGAACCATATTTTTTGAATACTTTTTTCAATATAGGTATCCATTGCTGGGGAGCACGTTCTCTGGAATTAATGATATCACCTGTTAAAATACTGATCATGTACTATAATTATC
>CAKMZM010000095.1 GCA_929200365.1 uncultured Flavobacteriaceae bacterium
TTTGAGTTCTTGAGATATTAGATGTTAGATTTTTCGGTTCTACAAGAAGCAAAGTCTCAAAGTTTCAAAGAAGCAAAGCTTTGTACTCAACTCTCACTACTCACTACTCAATACTTTGTACTCATTACTCCTTACTTTTGTTTTTTTGGTATCTGTTTTTCCGTAGCTTTTAATAAGATTCCTTACTATTTTTCTATTTTTATGATCATTTCCTGAATCATTTTAGAACTGCTGTGATTAGAGGGTAGGACATGGGGATACAATCTTAATAAAATCAAAAAATAGCCAAATTTTTCTTAAAAAATCCCCAGTCCTGAAAAATAAAACTGGCGTACTATATTCTTGTGTCATAAAATCATATTAACTATAAAAACATATTAAATATGGCATTAGAAAATCTAATTAGCGTAACGTTTACAGAAGATGAGTTAAACAAATTAATCCAGGGGATAGGTACCATACGAGAAGTACTGGTGGGTAAAACGGTAAATCTTACTCCCGAGCAACGGGCACAGTATGGTCGAATCGCCAATCAAAACAAGCTTATTGTAGACAAAGCCAAAAACTATATGGAGCAGCATCCTAGCTGGGTTCCTAATTTTTTGGATAAAGAAGAGTTTGATCGCGATTATGCGACTCGCCAACAGATAGAAACCCATGTACAATTATTAGAAAATCTATCTCAGCAATTGGTCGATACCAAAACCTTATTAGACTATGATAATTACACTAATGCACTAAGTTTTTATCGTATGATGCGTTTTCTGTCTGGCGAAAACGAACCGGGTGCCAAATCTGTTTATCAGGATATGAAAGTCCTTTTTAAAAAAAATGGAGCGGTCCCCACCAATACTCCTGATACAGAAATATAAACTGGTATCAATATCGTATTAGAACTGCACCAGTCTTTATGGCTGGTGCAGTTTTTTTATACCAGTTACCCCTTATCGGGATGCTTCTACCTCTTAATGACACCCTTCGAAGCGTTACCGAACTCCTTCGAAGGCTCCCTTTATGGCTTCGACCCCCAAAAGGTATCACTTTTACCCCTCTTACCAAGCCCTATAGGCCATACGATATGAGCTCGACCCCTGATTGTATCCCTTCGAAGGGTCGTCATCACCCTTTGAAGCGTTACAGGATCAGCTCGAACTACCTTTTGATGGGGTGGCCCCCATGTCGATAAGGGGGTACCCCCTTGTTGAGACCCTTTAACTGGGCTCTGGATACTCCTTACAAAAAACTTTTTTCCCCACCATGTGGTTTGCTGTAGCTGTATTAAAAAAGGCACTATTATTTTTTATATTGATAGTGACCAATAATTTTATAATCAAATAGACAATCTGCTACTACTTGTCCCCCGCCAATATTATGAACGATTAAATAACGCTGTTGATCACTGGATTTTTTATTCACAATCAGGCCAATATGAGTTAGTCCTCCTCCCAGACTCCAACATACAATATCGCCAGGTATATAGTCTTTTGGATCATTGGTTATTGGTTTTGTTTTTCCAAATCTTGAAAAAAACTTCATTAAGTTAGGAACCCTTCTATGATCAATGTTTTTATCAGTGCCAGATAATCCCCAGTTTTTGGGGTATAACCCGAAATTGGCATGCATATCTTCATGTACTTCTTTCTGTAAATCAATATTTAGAATTCTATAGGCTCTAATTACTACATCTGTACATACACCTTTGTCATCAGGAACATCTCCGTTAGGATAGCCAATAGAGAAATAAGAAGGGTCGTATGTTACTTTGTTTTTAGTTAATTTTAATGCTGCATCAGATAATTGATCTTTAAAATCAGCTTGCCCAAAATTGAATTGAACAACAAGCATGAAAAGACATAAAGAAAGTATACGATATTTTGTAATCATAAATTAGCTCTTACTGTATTATGAATGTGAATACAGGGATAATCCTATGTATTCACATATTGTGATATCTTTATATCTGAGAGATTGGTCAAAAGATACAAAATCATCGAATACTTTTTACAAAGTTGTTGATGTTACTTGTTTCATGTTGAGTTAAATGTTTAATAAAAGCAGAGCCAATGATGGCGCCTTTAGCTGTTTTGGTTGCTTGAGTAAACGTTTCATTGTTACTGATTCCAAAACCAACAATTTGAGGATTTTTTAGATTCAGAGCTTCAATACGTTCAAAATACTGCTGTTGCGTATTACCAAATGTACTTTTGGCTCCGGTGGTACTGGCAGAGCTTACCATATAGATAAACCCGTTGGATACATCATCTATAAACCGAATACGCTCATCTGAGGTTTGTGGGGTGATTAGAAACACATTGATCAAGCCATATTTTTCAAAAGTTTCTTGATAATGTTCGTGATACTCGTTTACTGGCAAGTCGGGAATAATCAATCCGTCTATACCAATTTCTTGGCACTTAGCACAAAACGCTTCTATACCATACTGCATCATAGGATTAAAATATCCCATAATAATTAAAGGAATATTAACCGATTTGCGAATGTCTTTTAGTTGCTCGAATAGAAGTTGAGTAGTCATACCATTTTTGAGTGCTGCGGTCGAACTCTCTTGTATGGTTGGGCCGTCTGCCAAGGGATCACTAAAAGGTAATCCGATTTCGATCATATCTACTCCATTTTTTTCTAGATCTTGTATGATTTTTACAGTATCGTTTAGTGATGGGTAGCCAGCTGTAAAATATATAGATAGCAATTTTTTGTCTTGCTCTAATGTTGTATGTATTCTGTTCATTTTTTAGTAGTTAGTTGTTTGAGTGTTTAGTATTTAGTTATTTGAGTATTGAGTGTTTAGTATTGAGTATTTAGAGGCTCATAATTAGTGCTCATTACAATGTACTTACTACCGAATTGTTATAATTTAAAATAATTTATATATGTGTCAAGGTCTTTGTCACCACGACCAGAAAGACTTATGACAACAATATCTTCGGGTTTAAATTTCTTATCATTAAAAATGGCCAGAGCATGTGAGGATTCGATTGCTGGTATGATTCCTTCTAATTGCGATAGTTCTAATCCGGCAGCCATGGCATCATCGTCGGTTACAGAGTAAAACTCTGCACGTTTGGTTTTATAAAGATGAGAATGCAGTGGTCCAACACCGGGGTAATCCAGCCCTGCAGAGATCGAATAGGGCTCGGTAATTTGCCCGTCGGGGGTTTGCATTAACAAGGTTTTACACCCGTGTATGATTCCTTCTTTTCCTAATTGCGAGGTAGCTGCACTCTCACCACTGTCTACTCCTTTTCCGGCAGCTTCTACTGCAATGATACCAACATTAGGATTGTCTAAAAAGTGATAATACGTTCCTGCAGCATTACTACCACCACCAATACATGCTACGACATAATCGGGATTTTCTTTGCCTTCTTTTTCCTTTAGTTGCCATTTGATTTCTTCTGAGATGATAGATTGAAATCGTGTTACCATATCTGGGTAAGGATGAGGTCCTATAGCAGAGCCAATAATATAATGTGTGTCTACAGGGTTATTGATCCAATCTCGTATCGCCTCATTGGTGGCATCTTTAAGGGTTTTGCTTCCTGATTTGGCAGGTCTTACCTCTGCACCAAGCATTTTCATACGGGCAACATTGGGTGCTTGTCGTTTGATATCGATTTCTCCCATGTAAACAATACATTTTATACCCATAAGAGCACATACTGTGGCTGTGGCTACCCCATGTTGTCCTGCCCCCGTTTCTGCAATGATTCTGTTTTTACCTAATCGTTTTGCTACAAGAATTTGCCCAATGGTATTATTTACTTTATGCGCACCTGTATGGTTTAGATCTTCGCGTTTAAGGTATACTTTGGTATTGTGTTTTTCTGAAAGGCGTTTGGCAAAATACAAAGGAGAGGGGCGACCGACATAATCTTTTAATAACTGATCAAACTCTTTTTTAAAAGAAGGTTCGTTCATAATATCGAGATAGGTGGTTCGCAACTCTTCGACATTGGGATAAAGCATTTCGGGGATGTATGCTCCTCCAAAATCTCCGTAATATCCTTTTTCGTTTACTTGATAATTCATAGGTTGTCTTTCTTTTTATTGAAACTTTCATGGTTTTCAAAACCTTGAAGGTTTGATATCATTTTTTTAAGTTTTTCTGCACTTTTAACTCCGGGTTCACTTTCGAATTTGCTATTTACATCAATTGCATGTAAATATTGAGATTCGGGACTTTTCTGAAAAGATAAAATAGCTTGGGTTTCATCAAGTCCGATACCACCACTTAATATGAATGGGGTAGAGGAGGGGTAGCCTTTTAAGACACTCCAGTCAAAAGTATATCCGTTACCTCCCTTTTCTTTTCCTTTGGTATCAAAGAGAAAATAATCTACAATATCTTCATAGGGTTGCAAACGGTTAAAATCAAATTGATCTTTGATAGAGAATACTTTCCAGAGTTCAATATCAAGACTTTCGAGGTTTTTAAAACCTTGAAGGTCTTGGCAAAATTGAGGAGTTTCATTTCCGTGCAATTGAATAGCTTTGAAGTCATATTGCTTTACTTTCTCTTTAATAAAATCTATAGAAGCATCTACAAATACCCCAACTTTTTTTATAGTTGAAGGTATTGTAGGGATCTCTCCTTCAAAATTTCTGGGAGAGTTTTCATAGAAGATAAAGCCAAGATAGTCTGGTTTGAGAGCTGCAACGGCTTCTATGTTTTCCTGATATTTCATTCCGCAAATTTTCAACTTCATCGTTTACTGTTTTTAAGCTTTTACCAAATTAGACCTCACAGGTTTTCGAGATCTGTGAGGTCTTTATTTAGTTTTTTTATAAATTCTACCGCAGTGGCTCCGGGGTTTTCGGTTTTCATAAAGTTTTCACCGATAAGAAAACCTTTATATCCGTATTGTTTTAGGTCTTTTATAGTTTCAATAGCACTAATACCGCTTTCTGATACTTTTACAAAATCATCAGGGATTTGAGTGCTTAGTGTTTTACTGATAGCTGTACTTACCTCGAATGTTTTTAGATTTCTGTTATTTACGCCCAGCATATCCAAAGATGGCATGATTGATTTTTGTAGTTCTTCTTGATTGTGAACTTCTAATAATACGTCGAGAGATAAGCTTTTGGCAAATTGGGATAGGGATTTAATCTCATCACGAGATAAAATGGCTGCAATTAATAAGATGACATCGGCTCCATAAGCTTTGGCTTCTAATAACTGATACTCGTCGATAATAAATTCTTTGCGCAGTAATGGCATTTGTACTGTGGCTCTGGCGAGTAATAAATCTTCTAGTGATCCACCAAAGTATTTACCATCTGATAATACCGACATGCCACAAGCCCCTGCATTTTGGTATCCATTGGCTACATCTTGTACACTTACTTTTTGATTGATTACAGCTTTGGACGGAGACCTGCGTTTATGTTCTGCTATAATACCAGTATTGCTATTTTGTAAAGCCTTGGCTAATGAGTTTGTTTTGCGATCAAATAATAGAGAGTTCTCTAGTTGCTTAATTGGTATTACGCTTTTTTTGAGTTCGACCTCCTTATATTTATCGGCTACTATTTTGTTCAGGATATTCATTTATTGTTGATAGTTGATGATGTTATTTTGTTGTTAGTGTTTTATAGTAATTAATAAACCTATTCAACAATTTTTTACAGTCTATACTTGTTCTATTAACTTTTGTGTTCTTTTATTTTTGTATTCTTTTATTTTTATATAATTTTGATCTAATAGGATTTCTAATTCATATAATACACGTCTGTAGATATGGAAAAAATGTATGCTGTTGGAAGAAGTTCTTTTGCCACCAACCCTTCAACTATATTTGAAGGGGTAGAAACAGTAGATCTTCTTATTTGGCTTGTTAATCCATAAACTTTATCTTTGGGTAATTTTTTAGTTATATCATAAAGATCATTGACCAATTTTCTTGTTTTTTTCCAAACTTTTAATTCTGTATACTCCATACGATCAATGATCAACGAATGACGATCAACTAATTTTTACTTAATTCCTGAACTTTTTTTAGTGCTATTAATCCTTTTCCAGAGAGTAATGATTCTTTTGCTTTTTCGAATCCTTGTTTTGGTTCTAGTCCCTCTACTGTGGCAATAGCCATTCCTGCATTGGCACAGACTACGTTATTTTGTGCTTCGGTACCTTTTCCGCTCAAGATATTCATAAATATAGTAGCAGATGCTTCGATAGAATCACCTCCATAAATATCTTCTTGTTTCAAGAGCGGTACTCCAAAGTCTAATGGAGAAAGCATTCCTTCAGTAGTATTAGAAATCGTTTTTGTGTTTCCGGTTAGCGAAATTTCATCATACCCATCTAGCGCATGGATAATCGTAAAGTTTTTATCTGTGTTTTGATATAAATACCCGTACATTCTTGCTAATTCTAGATTGAAAACTCCTACGATTTGATTTTTTGGAAATGCTGGATTTACCATTGGTCCAAGCATATTGAAAAACGTTTTTACTCCTAATTCTCTACGTATCGGAGCGACATTTTTCATCGCAGGGTGAAATAATGGGGCATGTAATACACAAATCCCTGCTTCATCGATACTGCGTTTTAAAAAGTCTTTATCATTACTAAATTTAATTCCCAAATGTTCCATTACATTAGAGCTGCCACATGTTGAAGAGACTCCGTAGTTACCATGTTTAGTGACTTTGATTCCTGCTCCAGCCGAGACAAAAGAAGAAAGTGTTGATATGTTAAAGGTGTCTTTGCCATCACCTCCTGTACCACAAAGGTCTACGGGATTATATTCGCTAAGGTCTATTGCGATACAAAGCTCTAGTAAGGCATCTCTAAATCCTTCTAATTCTTCTATGGTAATACTACGCATCATAAATACGGTAAGAAATGATGTAATCTGACTTTGATTGTATTCTCCTTTAGAGATGTTAACCAAAACATTTTTGGCTTCTTCTTTAGAGATGGTTTCGTGATTGATTAATCGGTTGAGTAAGTTTTTCATGATGTTGTTTTTTAAGACCTTCAATGTTTTGGAAACCTTGAAGGTCTAAATTTAGTTTTTTATCCAGTTTTCTAATATTTTTTTTCCATGGGGAGTTAATACAGATTCTGGATGAAATTGGACCCCTCGAACATCTAATTCTTTATGACGTAGCGACATGATTTGCCCATTTTTATCATACGATGTCACTTGCAGGCAATCGGGCAACCCCTTATCTGCTACTACCCAGGAGTGATATCTACCCACATCAAAAGTAGTATCGAGTCCTTCAAAAAGAGGTTCGTCTGTGACTGATAGTGTAACATTGGTGGCTACCCCATGATATACGTCGTTCAAGTTAATGAGACTACCGCCAAAAACTTCTCCTATGGCTTGCTGCCCAAGGCAAACTCCAAAAATACTTTTGGTGTCTGCATATTTACGGATAATATCTTTTAGCAATCCTGCTTCATCTGGGATTCCTGGACCTGGAGATAATAAGATTTTTTGAAATTCATCTACATCTTCTAATCGTAATTGGTCATTACGTTTTACAGTAACTTCGCAGCCCAAATCTTCGAGATAATGAACCAAATTGTATACGAATGAATCGTAATTGTCTATTACTAATATTTTTGTATTCATTGTTTTTTTAGTTTCAAAGTTTTATAGAAGTGAAGAAGCAAAGTTTTAATTTACATCTGGCTTCCAATACCTGACTTCTGCAATTTATTATTTTACATTTTTCATTTAGTAGTTTCAAAGAGACAAAGAAGCAAAGAGCCTAAGTTTTAATTTACATCTGGTTTCCAATACCTGATTTCTGACTTCTAACTTCATACCACTTTTTTGTGTTAGGGATAGTAGCTGGCTACCGTGTAGCGCGAATAGCCCGACCCCAAGTAATTGGGGGAACACCCTTATATTTCTTCTGCTAGTTTTAATGCTTTTGTTAATGCTCCTAGTTTATTATATACTTCTTGTAACTCGTTTTCTTCGTTTGATTCATTAACTAATCCAGCTCCTGCTTGCCAATGTAATTTGTGATTTTTACTTAAAAATGTACGAATCATGATGGCGTGATTAAAGTTTCCTGAAAAATCCATAAAACCAATTGCGCCTCCGTAGAAATCACGATTTACGTTTTCGTATTTTTCGATAAGCTGCATCGCCATGTGTTTTGGTGCACCACTTAATGTACCCGCAGGGAAAGTATCTCCTACTACCTGCATAGTGGTAGTGTTTTTATGTTTTTTTCCAGTTACTTTACTAACCAGATGTATCACATGAGAATAAAATTGAACTTCTCTATAGGTTTCTACAGTAACATTATTTCCGTTTCTGCTCAGGTCATTACGAGCCAAATCTACAAGCATTACGTGTTCTGCATTTTCTTTTTCATCGACAGCCAGTTTTTTTGCCAGTTCTGCGTCCTGTTCATCATTACCAGTACGTTTAAAAGTTCCTGCAATGGGATGAATCTCGGCAATATCATCTTTTACTACCAGTTGTGCTTCGGGAGAACTGCCAAATATTTTAAAATCACCATAATCAAAGTAAAACAGGTAGGGCGAAGGGTTAACGCTACGTAATGCTCTATAGACATTAAACTCGTCTCCTTTAAATTTTTGCGAAAAACGTTTGGATAATACCAGTTGGAATACATCTCCGCGGTGGCAATGTTTTTTTGCTAATGCAACATGTTCTTTATATTGTTCATCATTAAGATTAGAAGTTGTGTCACCAATTGTAGTGAAATTATAGGATGCAAAATTTTTGACTTTAAGTAAGGATGCTATTTCGGCAATATTATTTTCTGATTCATAACAATGAGCAAAGATATAAGCTTCGTTAGTAAAGTTACTGATGGCAATAATATTTTGGTATACAGTGTATTGTATGTCGGGTATATGTAAACCGTCTTCTTTTTTAGAAATAGAGATATCCTCAAAATATCGAACAGCATCATAGGAGATATAACCAAAAAGGCCATTATTGATGAATTTGAATTTACTTTTTGTGGTTTCAAACTTTTTTCCGAATTGTTCAATAACTTCTGCAATGTTGGTGCTATCTGTTATAGGTGTTTCCTCAATATTTTTATCAGGAAAGGACTGGTAAATAGTTTCGTTTTCTACTTTAATATTGGCAATAGGATTACAGCAGATGTAAGAAAAACTATTCTCACTACCTCTATAATCGTTGTTTTCTAATAATAGACTATTAGGGAAACGATCTCTAATTTTTAGATAAACACTTACGGGAGTAAATGTATCTGCCAGAATTTGTTTGAAATGTGTGGTTAATTTATAAGTCATTTTGCGTTTTTAATTTTTAATTGCAATCGCTGTTTAGACAACAAAAAAAGGCTTGTCGTGATTCGACAAGCCTTTGATATGTTTACTTAACACAATGATAACAGCTATCTCACGACGTTTTTGTTTTGAGAAGACCACCACCAATTATTTGTTAAGATTGTTTTCATTTTTTATTTATTGGGTCAAATATATAAATTAATTATAATTCTGAACAATAAAAAATTACATTTTTAAGCTTACAGCTAATTCGAATTCATCGCTGATTGTTTTATCACCTAGATTATCAAAGAAACTTCCTGATCCGTATTTGATATCATACTTAGTTCTGTCGATTTTAAGAGTTGTTGATGCAGTAGCTCCATTTACGGCTAGGGTAAATTTGATTGGATTTGTTTTTCCTTTAATGGTAAGGTCTCCAGATACAGTATAACCTTTATCTGTTTTTTTGGTTTTTGTTACGACTAATTTTGCATTTTTATGATTTGCTATTCCAAAGAAATCATCAGAACTTAAGTGTCCTTCTAATTTTTCTTTTCCTTTTCCAGCTTCAAGATCGGTAACGGCAAGTGTAGTCATATCTACTACAAATTCACCTCCTGTAATATTATCGCCATCAAATACCAAAAACCCTTCTGATAGATTAAGTGTTCCTGTATGAGATCCAGTAACTTTTTTGCCTGTCCAGTTGATTGTACTTTCTGAAGTTTTGATTTCTTTTTTTTGTGCAAAAATAGATGTTGTTGCAACTACTGCAATTGCTAATAATAATGATTTAAGTCTAGTTTTCATGATCGTTTAAAAAATTAATAGTTATTGTTATTTATGAGTTAGAGTTTCGAAGTTTGTTTAATAATTCATTTAATTGAATCAAATCTTCTGTAGAAAAACTTGAAGTAACTTTGTTTTCAAATTTATCCATCACAGGATTTATGTTACCCAAGAGTTTTTTTCCTTGTTTTGTAATAGTAATTTCGACTTTTCTTCGATTAGATTCGCAGATTACGCGTTTTACATAACCTTTGTTGATGAGCTTATCTACCAATCGAGTTGTGTTACTCATTTTGGTAACCATTCTTTCTTGTATGGTAGAGAGATTAGCGGGCTTTTCTTTTTGTCCTTTTAAAATCCGTAATACATTAAATTGTTGAAGAGAAATATCATAAGGTTTTAATTCGATATTGATTTTATCCATTATCCAGTTTTCTGTATATAATAAATTTACTACGACTTTTTTAGGTAGCGGAAGTTCAATCTCTGTTTTTATAATCTTTTCTATATTCAATTGTATCTACAATAGTTGTTTATACAAATGTATGTTAAATTTTGTTTCATGAATTATAAAACGATATTAATTCTTTGTTAAATTCAAGTTTTTAAATCAGGTTTAATAGTATTATTGCTACTTGGAAAAATATATAACCTGGGGAAACAGTTATAAAAAATTCTGAAAATTTTTAGATAAAAAAAGAAACGCTGTTAATTTTCTTTTGCATTATTAATGGTTTTGATACATTAGTATATGATGTCGAGATTAATTTTATATATCGTATTTGCTATTCTTTTTACTAATTGCAGAGGAGAGCAACAGGCTGTTGCTCTTGAAGCTACTGGTGTTTTTGAGAGTAAAGGTATAACAATACCTGTTTATGATTTTGAAAGTTTTAAACCATTATTAAAGATTAATGATGGAAAAATAAGAGTAATTAATTTCTGGGCAACCTGGTGTAAACCATGTGTGGCCGAGTTACCGTATTTTGAGTTGATCAATAGTCGATATCCTGATGATAAAGTTGAAGTTATTTTGGTGAGTTTGGATTTGCCGAGTCAGGTAGAAACTAAATTAATTCCATTTATTGAAAAACAGAAAATAGAAAGCAAAGTAGTGTTGCTAGATGATCCAGATGCAAATAGTTGGATTTCAATAGTTAATAGTGATTGGTCAGGCTCTATTCCAGCAACAGTAATATATAAAAATGGGGATAGTAATTTTTATGAAAGATCTTTTACATATAATGAATTAGAAAAAGAGCTCAAAAAAATGCTGTAAAGATTAATTAACAAAAAAGTAATAAAAATTGAATTGATGAAAACTTTAAAAATTCTGGTTGGAGTAGCTTTTATAATAGTAATAAGCGCATTTGCATTTAATAAAATGCCGAACAGTAAAACAGATGAAGGATATTCTATAGGAGATGTTGCTACAGATTTTAAACTAAAAAATATTGATGACTCTTTAATATCATTGGCAGATTATAAAGAAGCCAAAGGATTTATTGTTGTTTTTACATGTAATCATTGCCCCTATTCTGTGGCTTATGAAGATAGAATAATAGCATTAGATGCTACTTTTAAAGAGAAAGGATATCCTGTAGTGGCTATAAATCCTAATAACCCAAAGGCATATCCAGATGATAGTTTTGCTAATATGAAGGTAAGAGCAAAAGATAAAGGGTTTACTTTTCCTTATTTATTTGATGATGGACAAAAAATATATCCTCAGTATGGAGCTACAAAAACACCTCATGTCTATATCTTGGAGAAAACAGTAAAAGGTAATATCGTTCGTTATATAGGTGCTATTGATAATAACTATAAAGATGCATCGGCTGCAGACCAGAAGTATGTCGAAGATGCTGTGAATGCTTTGTTAGAAAAAAGAAAAGTTCCTGTAGAAATTACAAAAGCTATAGGTTGTAGTATTAAAGCATAATTTTTGCTAAATTTGATGATGTAGTTCATTCATTGTAATAAACTACTTTTTATATTTGTAGTGAATAATAAAAATCTAATTTATAGAAGAACATATTTATAATGGCAGAAGATATTACACAAGAAGAATGGCAAGAACAGATTGCAAACGACAATAATGCAGTAATTTTAGATGTGAGAACAGAAGAAGAGGTAGAGGATGGTTATATTCCTGATATGATTAATATAGATATTCGTCAGGGGCAGGGTTTTCTTGATGAAATAGGAAAACTTGATAAAACCAAAAATTACTATGTCTATTGCCGTTCTGGTGCGCGTAGTGTGCAGGCATGTACATTAATGAGCCAAATAGGATTTGAGACTACATATAATTTGATAGGTGGATTTATGAATTGGGAAGGCGAAATTAAAGAATAATAGTAATTATGAAAGCCAAATCATTATTATTACCTATTTGTATTTCTTCTTTAGTATTATTTAATTGTAAGCAGGTTGAGAAGGAAGCTATAGTAGAATTGATAACAGTTGAAGAAATGGATTCACTATTAGCAATGGGTAAGGTACAACTTGTTGATGTGAGAACACCAGAAGAGTATGCCAAAGGGTATATTGAAGGAGCTGTAAATATTGATTTTAGAGATGAAAACTTTGAAGATCTAATAACTAAAATAGATAAAACAAAACCTGTAATTGTATATTGTGCCCGTGGAGGAAGAAGTAGTAGATGTGCTAGCTATATGAAAAAAGCAGGATTCACCAAAATTTATGACCTTGATGGAGGTATTACAGAATGGAAATTTAAAAAAAAGGAAACTGGTAAAATAGAATGAGTAGTCTATTCATGAATTAAATTCAAATAAAAATCTATAAAAAGATAAGTTGTTTAGCTTATTGTTTAAAACAAAAACCTGTACTTGTTGTATAGGTTTTTTTTGTTGCAAAGAGATAAATTGAATGTCTCCATCGAGAAATGGTAGAAAATCCCTCGCCTTAGATAAAGATTTTAATACTATTATGATTTTATATTTTTA
>CAKMZM010000096.1:0-6694 GCA_929200365.1 uncultured Flavobacteriaceae bacterium
TTACTATCAAAATAATAAATAGAATTAATAGAATATTTCTTGTCAAAAATGATATTTCAGATCACTTAATTACCAATACACTTATTTTCTTAAGGTATATATTCCTATAATTGGACCTATACTTAAAAATACATAAAGCATAGTGTTATCTAATTTCCCTGTTAAAAAAGATAGTAGCTGAATACTAATTATAGTAATAAAAAATCCAATACAATTAATAATTGTAAGCGCAGTACCTCTTAACTCGGCAGGCACGGCAGCTGCTACCATTCTTGAGAATTGAGGAGAGTCTGAAATCACTAGCATGCTCCAGATACTTAAGGCAATTAAAAATAACTCGGGCGGTAACAGAAAAAGCAGGGGAGAGGCAAGACAAAATAATCCAGAAATCAATAACGAGTTATAAGCTACTTTTCTACTTCCGGTTTTTAACGAAATTAAACCACCCAGAATACAGGAAATAGTACCAATGCCAATAATGACAAACGACCAGACAGGTATCTGAAGTTGTACAGATTGTAGACGAGAATAGGTTTTGAGAATAACAGGAAGAAATCCCCAAAAAGCATAAAGTTCCCACATATGCCCAAAATACCCGAAAGCAGCTTTTTTAAAACTAGGAATACTAAAAAGTTGTATAACTATACCGAGCTGAAGCTTAGAAACAAGTTTTCTGTATGGACCATCGGGAACTAAAAACCACATTATCGACCCACCAATAAATGCTAAAATAGATGTGCTAATAATTACTGCTTTATAATCACTACTCCAGGGAAATTGATTAATTAAGTGAGGAAAAGCAGTTCCTAGTACTAAAGCTCCAACAAGATACCCGAGTGCTTTACCAAGACCATCTTTATAATAATCAGAAGCTATTTTCATACCAATAGGATATATTCCAGCAAGGAAAAAACCAGTGCCAAATCTTGCAGTAAGTAAGTTAAATACCGTGATATCAGGAATAAGTAAAGACAAATTACTAAGCCCTCCCAAAAAAGAACAAATCATAAATATGCGAGAAGGAGAAAATCGATCTGCTAATGTTAACAAAGCAAATGTTAGTGTTCCTACAATGAATCCAAATTGCACAAAAGATAAAAGATACCCCAAAATATTAAATCCAACATCAAATTGGGACGCGAGATCATCAATAACAGCATTACCAGTAAACCATAACGAAGTACAAAAAAACTGCGAAATGATAATCACTGGGAGTATGTAGAATTTTGATTTCAATACGTTATTCTTCTAAAATGATTGTGCCAAAAATATCTGCATTAATCCATCCTTGGTTTTTGTCTTCTCCTGAGATAAAAACAGAACCAATAAAATTTTCTCTTTCTTTGCTACCATCATTATCATTATAAGCAATAGCGAAACCTAGTTTTTGATCTTTGCTTAGAATCATTGGGTCATTAACCTCTCCTTCTTTATAAGTATCATCGTATATAATAATTTCAAATTCCCATACTGATACATTGTTATTGGTAATCCGTTTAGAATGTATATGATGATTATATAATACAGGTTTTTTCTGTTCATCGAGATCAACTACATTTCCATCTAATGCCACATGATATGCAAATGCATTATTAGAGTATTGATGATTTCCGCCAGAATTATCTGCATCAATAAAAATTTGTACACAGTCATCATTCCACCATAGATGTAAAGGGTCTTTATTTTGATCATATAAAACATCATCTTTGATCTCAGCTAATACATATAAGGCTTCTGGAGTCCAGACGATTTTATATCTTCCAAAGAAATCATTAAAGGTATAAGGTGCTCCCAACCATTTTTGATCAAAACCATACCAAATAGCTTCTTTCCAAATAGGATCATCCATCTTACCATCTAACTTAGGAACAATCACTGCTTTTTTTACTTTCCTGATTTGATGATCAGTTTTAACATTCTGTTTGCGTAAATCTTTTTGATCTAGGGTTGTCAATTCATCTCTAACAGTATGGTTAACCTCTTTTTTGAAACTTAATATAGGTAACAATAAGTACAATAATATTATTCTTTTCATAGCGAGATTTGTCATATAATGAGAATAAAAATAATAAACAAAATTTTAAAAAGAGGTGTTTGCAAATAATATAAGGCCTCACATGCCTTTTGTTTTTGAAACTATATGTTAGAATTTCATACTTCATTCTAGAATGAAATAAAAGAAATATAGCTGTTTTACTTTTGCGTAACATAAAAATCAACAAGTAGAATGAAACATTCGGCAAGAGTATTTTGGAAAAAAAATCAACATGAAATATTTAAAGATGGAAAATATAGTAGGGTACATACCTGGTACTTTGATGGAGGTTCAGAAATAATAGCATCTTCTTCTCCATACATAATTCCTACTCCAATGTCTGATGCATCTGCTGTTGATCCTGAAGAAGCGTTTTTAGCATCTGTTTCGAGTTGTCATATGCTGTTTTTTCTTTCTATTGCTTCGAAGAAAAAATATGTTGTAGAGAGTTATAAAGATCATTCTGTAGGGCTGTTAAAGGAAATAAAAGGAAAAAAAGCAATTACTACGATTACATTATCTCCTAAGGTAATTTTTAAAGGAAATTACCCTTCAATGAAAAATATAGAGCAAATGCATAATCTAGCACATTCTAATTGTTATATCGCGAACTCTATTATAGCAAATATTCAAATTAAACTAATATAAAATCAAGTATGAGAAATTTAGCAATCAAATTAAACAATAAACCTGGAGCTTTAGCAGAAATGGGAGAGATTTTAGGAAATGCAGGAGTAAGTCTCGAAGGGGGAGGTGTTTTTGTGCATAATAATATAGGGGTGGCCAATTTTTTGGTAAACGATGCAGAAAAAGGAAAGAAAGTATTAGAATCTTTTGGTGTCGAAGTATTCGCAATTAATAAAGTGCTAATTCAAAAATTAGATCAGGAAGTACCAGGGCAGTTAGGGAAAATTTGCCGTTTAATGGAAAAAAATAATATTAACATAATAACACAGTATAGTGATCATGATAATCAATTAATACTAGTTGTAGATAATTATGAAAAAGGCAAAATTATTTCAGAGAATTGGAGTAGAGGAATATATTAAAACACATATAATGAATTCGATAGAAATTATTTTATTAAACTGTACAGAAACAAGAAGGCGAAGTATTAAACTTTGGAAAGGAATACCAGAAGAATATTTTGACTGGAAACCAGATAAAAATGCTTTTTCTATTATCGAAATGGTTAGACATGTATTAGAAACTGAGCATTTATTTCATAAGATAATTGACAACAGAGGAAATCTGGGAGATTATCATTCTCCATGGCAAGGAATGAAGTATGTGGATCTGGGGTTTGAGCTAGAGATGGCAAAGCGTTATAGAAAGAATTTTCTTGATATGATAGAGAAGTTAACAGAGGCAGACCTTGAAAACATAAGAATAGAAAGAACAGAAGTAGGGCAGAGCAAAAAACTTGGTGACTATCTAAATAGAATTGTATTTCATGAAGCAGTGCATATGGGACAGATGCTTGATTATTTAAGAACACTTGGAGTAAAAAGATCTAAAATATGGGATTGAAAGTGATGATATCGGTTATATTATAGTAAATTCAAAGCGCAAATGGTATTGCATTAGTTTTGCGTATTGAAACCAGATCATATAGTGATATTAGTTAATGGAAGAGTTTGAAAATAAATTTGCAGAGATCGCCTCTTTATTAGGAGATAAATCTCGATCTGTCATGCTATGGTGTTTATTAGATGGTAGAGCATATACAGCTCTTGAGTTATCTGTATGTGCCAATATCTCTGCGCAATCAGCAAGTAATCATTTAAAAAAAATGATTCAAGCTAATATATTGCAGGTAGAAAAACAAGGAAGACATCGGTATTATAGGTATGCGACCTCAGAAGTAGCTCAGGTTATCGAATCTATGGCGGGGCTAGTATCTATTAATGACGAATATACCAGAACAAAAAAGCCAGAACTGAATGGGATAACGTATGCCAGAACCTGTTACGATCATTTGGCAGGTAAAATAGGTGTAAAAATTACTGAAGCCTTACTGGATAATGGTATGGTAGAAATTGTAGAACGAGCCTATAAAATTACTTCTACAGGAAAGAGTTGGTTTCGAGATGTCGGTATTAATATCGATGATGTAATGTCACAAAAACGATCTTTTGCCCATCCGTGCTTAGATTGGAGTGAACGTAGGCATCACTTGGCAGGCGCATTGGGGGCTTCTTTTCTTACAATGATGTTGCAAAATGACTGGATACGAAGGAAGAAAGGTTCGAGAGAGATTTTGGTAACAGGAAAAGGAAAACTAGAATTGAAAACAAGACTAAATCTGGACATATAAAAACCGCCTTTTTATTATTCAAAGACGGTTTCTTATGATAAATTAAATACAAAACATTATATGATGTGTTTTTTATATTCTAATGATTATCCGATAAAATACCCGTTTTCTTTGGCAATTTTATCAGCAATTTTGGTTCTTAATGCAACCACATTTGGCTGATTGGCATATTTGGTAAAACGTTTAAGTCCCATAAGCATCATTCGTTGTTCATCTCCTTCAGTAAAAGAAACAATACCTTCTTTTCCTTTTTTGATAATAATATCTACGGCATTGTATAAATATAATTGAGACATGGCTATTTGAGTTTCCTGAGCCTCTTCTCCAAAGCGTTTTGCATTTTTCTCGGTACGTAAGATTGCAGATTCTGCCATATAAATTTCAATTAAAATATCTGAAGCAGCAAGCAATAGCTGTTGATGTTCCTCAAGTTGTGGCCCGAATTTTTGTACGGCAGCCCCAGCTACCATCAGGAACACTTTTTTCAGTTTAGCAATAATTTCTTTTTCTTCAGAAAATAAAACTGAATAATCGGGAGTCTCAAAAGAAGGGATACTGGTAAGCTCATCTGCAACTTTCATTGCAGGCCCAAGAAGATCTACATGGCCTTTCATCGCTTTCTTTACGAGCATTCCTACAGCGAGCATACGGTTAATCTCATTGGTACCTTCATAGATACGGGAAATACGGGCATCTCTCCAGGCAGATTCCATAGGGGTGTCTGCAGAGAATCCCATACCACCAAATATTTGTATTCCTTCATCGGTACAGTTTTGTACATCTTCAGAAACAGCAACTTTAAGGATAGAGCATTCGATAGCATATTCTTCGACACCTTTAAGCTCTGCTTCCTGATGTGTATTTCCTTCCGCTTGACGGATAGCAATTCTGTCTTCAATATTTTTTGCAGCTCTGTAACTCGCAGATTCGTCAGCATAGAGATTGGTAACCATTTCTGCAACTTTAGCTTTAATGGCTCCAAAATTCATAATAGATGTTTTGAACTGAATACGCTCATTGGCATATTTGGTAGCTTCACCAATTACCCTGCGTTGTGCATCAAGACAAGCAGCAGCAAGTTTGATACGACCTACATTTAATGCATTCATCGCAATTTTAAATCCGTTACCTCTTTCTGATAACATATTTTCTACTGGTACTTTGGTATCGCTAAAAAATACCTGTCGGGTAGAAGAGGAGTGAATACCTAGTTTCTTTTCTTCATCACCGAGAGAAATTCCATTAGATAGGTCATTTTCTACAATAAATCCTGTAATGTTTTTATCATCTTCAATACGCGCAAAAACAATAAATATACTACAGAAACCAGCATTGGATATCCACATTTTCTGACCAGAAATTAAGTAATGCGTTCCATCGTCAGATAAAACAGCTTTTGTTTTTCCAGAATTAGCATCTGATCCCGCACCAGGTTCTGTTAGGCAGTACGCCCCAAACCATTCACCAGAAGCAAGCTTAGGGACATATTTTTTCTTTTGCTCTTCATTACCGTATAAGGTGATTGGCATCGTACCAATACCAGTATGAGCCCCAAAAGCAGTGCTGAATGATCCAGTAGCTCCAGAGATATAGTCACAAACTAACATTGTAGATACGAATCCCATTCCTAGACCATCATACGCTTCGGGTACAGAAACTCCTAAAAGTCCAAGCTCACCAGCTTTACGCATACATTCTTCGGTATATGCATAATCTTTGTTTTCAAACCGCTCCCAGTTAGCCCATAGCTCACGATCAACAAATTCTCTGGCACTGTCACGCATCATTCTTTGCTCTTCAGAAAAATCTTCTGGAGTAAATACATCTTCACAATTCGTTTCTTTAACAAGGAATTGCCCTCCTCTAAGAATATCTTTATTTATAGTTTTATCACTCATTTTTTTAATAAGGTTTTAGTTTAATAAAGAAAAGAAAATAGAAGAAAGATAAAAGACGCTACGAGGTTAATTCATTTTGGAATCCCATTGTCATTCTCTGCCATTCTTCAATTTTATTTTCTATTTTTTTTAAGGTATTATTATCAATATATTTTCTATGATTTGCTACTAAAATTTGTGTTCCTAATTCTAAAGAAGAACTCAAAGAGTAATCAATAAAATTATTGAATGATTTATTAGATCTTCCTGAGCCTTCAGCTATATTGCTTGGTATTGAAACAGAACATCTACTTATTTGTGAACTTAAATCATACCTTTCATGTTTAGGAAAAGAGAGTAAAATGTCAGATACATCATTAGTAATTTCTAATCCTAATTTCCATATTTTTAAATTTTTATAATTATGTCTTTTTCTCAAAATTAGATTCTCTTTGTTCTTTCTTC
>CAKMZM010000096.1:6794-12909 GCA_929200365.1 uncultured Flavobacteriaceae bacterium
TTCTTTAACCATTTCTTCACTCATGACCATAACAAAAGCTGCACCATCACTCATTTGTGAAGAGTTACCAGCAGTTACGCTTCCTCCTGCAGCAAATACAGGTTTTAATTTTCCTAAAACTTCTTTGTTGGTTTCTGCACGAGGACCTTCATCTTTGGATACGGTATATGATTTTGTAGCCTTTTTTCCGTTTTCATCAACATAGATTTGTTCTACATTAATAGGAACAATTTGATCCTGAAATCGATTTTCGGCTTGTGCTTTTAAAGCTTTCATATGAGAGTTATAGGCAAACTCATCCTGGTCTTCACGAGATACATTAAATTGATCGGCTACTGCTTCGGCAGTATTTCCCATTCCCCAATAATAATCTTCATGTCCTGATTTGGCTAAGTCATAATTAAGTTCTGTCTTATACCCTGTCATAGGAACTGCGCTCATGCTTTCTGCTCCACCAGCAATGATACAATCTGCCATTCCTGATTGGATTTTTGCGGTGGCAATACCAATGGTTTCAATCCCTGATGAACAAAATCTATTTACCGTTACTCCAGGAACATCAACAGAATTTAATCCCATCAATGAGATTAAACGTGCCATATTTAATCCTTGAGATCCTTCGGGCATAGCATTGCCAACGATTACATCATCGATACGCGCTTTGTCAAGATTAGGAAGCTCTTTCATCATATGTGCTATGGTTTCGGCAGCCAATTCATCTGTTCTTTTAAACCTGAATACCCCACGAGGTGCTTTTCCTACGGCTGTTCTATATGCTTTTACTATATATGCTGTTTTATTCATAGTTACTATGTTTGTTTTGAAAATGATGAAGATTCTAGAATCTAGAGACTAGAACCTAGACTTCTAGTCAGTCAAATTATCCATAAAAGAGCCTATCATTTTCTGTATTTGTAAAATTTTATTTTCTAATTCTTCAAATTTTTCTTTGTCCAAATAATTTTGATTAAAGGAGACGATGAGTTGAGTTTCCCACTCAAAAGCAGATCCTAAACTATTTTCTAAAAACTTTTTGAAATGCCTATTTGTACTCTTACTTGATCCCTCTGATATATTTGAAGGAATTGAAACAGCACATCTATTCATTTGATTAATTAGATTAAATCTTTCAGATTCAGGAAAGGTTCTTGTAAGTATATAATTGTCACTTACCAGTTTCATACTTTCTTGCCAGATTTTCAGTTTTTTAAAATTGTGCCTTGCCATTTGTCTAGTTTCTGATGGTCTAGTCTCTAGTTTCTATAAATTTAGTTACGTAATGGTTTTCCTTTTTTAAGCATATACTCGATACGCTCAAGAGTTTTGCGTTCTGTACAAAGTGATAAGAAAGCTTCGCGCTCCAGATCCAATAAATATTGTTCTGTAACCCATGTAGGTTCGGATAAGTCTCCACCAGCCATCACATATCCCAGCTTATTTGCTATTTTATGATCGTGTTCAGAAATATATTTACTGGCTTCCATAGCATCGGTACCTACCAAGAACATACCTAATGCTTGTTTCCCTAAGACTTTTACATCTTTACGTTTTATAGGTTGTGTGTATCCTTGTTCGGCTATTAATTTTGCATAAGCTTTTGCTGTGGCAATCTGACGATCTTTGTTAACGACAACAATATCTTTTCCTTTTTGAAGGATATTGGTATCATATGCTTCATAAGCAGAAGTAGATACTTTGGCCATACCGATAGTTAAGAAATGTTCTTGTAATACATTAAGTTCTACATCATTTTTCTTAAAAGTATCAGAGGCTCTTAATGCCATTTCTTTAGATCCGCCACCACCAGGGATAACACCAACACCAAATTCTACCAATCCTATATATGTTTCGGCAGCGGCAACTACTTTATCGGCATGCATTGATAATTCACATCCGCCACCAAGTGTCATGCCATGAGGGGCAGCAATTGTTGGGATTGCAGAGTATCGCATACGCATCATAGAATCCTGAAAGTATTTAATGGCCATATTCAATTCATCATATTCTTGCTCAACAGCCATCATAAATATCATTCCGATATTAGCCCCTACAGAGAAATTTGCTGCCTGATTACCAACAACCAGACCTTGAAAGTCTTTTTCGGCAATATCGATAGCTTTATTTAATCCAGCTAGTACATCTCCGCCGATAGTATTCATTTTACTCTGGAACTCGACATTTAAAATTCCATCACCAAGATCTTCTACTACAACTCCGCTATTTTTAAATACTTCTGAAGATTTGCGAATATTATCCAGAATGATAAATGCATCTTGCCCCGGTACTTTTATTTGTTTCTTTTTAGAAATATCGTAGAAAAATGTAGCTCCATTATTTATGGTATAAAAAGAAGTACTTCCTGATGCAATCATATCCAGTACCCATGAAGCAGGTTGATGCCCTTCTGCACGCATCATTTCAATTCCTTTTTCTACTCCAACGGCATCCCAAATCTGAAAAGGACCATGCTCCCAACCAAAACCAGCTTTCATTGCATCATCGATTTTATATATATCATCTGTAATTTCAGGAATACGATTCGATACATATGCAAATAGTGCAGAAAAGCTTTTACGATAAAATTCTCCTGCTTTATCCTTACCCGATACTAATACTTTAAAACGATCAACTACTTTGTCAATAGTTTTTGTCATTTCGAGCGTAGCAAAAGAAGCTCTTTTTTTAGCTCTATATTCCAGAGTGTCTAAATCTAAGGAGAGGATTTCTCTTTTACCATCTGCGTCAATATTCTTTTTATAAAATCCCTGTTGGGTTTTACTTCCGAGCCATTTATTTTCGACCATAGTATTGATGAAACCAGGAAGTTTAAATAATTCGTGGCGTTCATCATCTGGACAATTGTCGGCAATACCATTAGCAACATGAACCAGAGTGTCCAGACCAACTACATCAACAGTACGAAAAGTAGCCGACTTTGGGCGACCAATTACTGGTCCTGTAAGTTTGTCTACTTCTTCTATGGTTAATTCCATCTCTTTTACTGTATGGAATAAACTCATGATGCTAAAGATACCTATTCTGTTACCAATAAATGCAGGAGTATCTTTTGCAATTACAGAGGTTTTTCCTAAGTATTGTTCTCCATATCCATTAAGGAAATCCAAAACTTCCTGAGTGGTGTTGGGCCCCGGGATGATTTCGAATAATTTAAGGTAACGGGCAGGATTGAAGAAATGGGTTCCGCAGAAATGTTTTTGAAAATCTTCACTTCTTCCTTCATTCATAAAATGAATAGGAATACCTGAGGTATTAGAAGTAATTAATGTGCCTGGAGTTCTGTGTTTTTCGAGATTTTCAAAAACTGATTTTTTGATATCAAGTCTTTCTACAACAACTTCTATAATCCAATCTACATCTGCTACTTTTGAGATATCATCTTCCAGATTTCCTGTAGTGATACGATTTGCAAATTTTTGATGGTATATAGGAGAAGGTTTGGATTTAAGAGCAGCGGTAAGTGAATCGTTTACTAATCGATTACGTACTCTTTTATTATCAAGAGTAAGGCCTTTTGCTTTTTCTTTATCGTTAAGTTCCCCAGGAACGATATCTAATAATAGTACTTCGACACCAATATTAGCAAAATGACATGCAATACCAGACCCCATAATTCCTGAGCCTATAACTGCAACTTTTTTAATAGTTCTTTTCATTTTTTAGCTTCGAGTTATTAAGGTTTTGTAGATTCTTGTTTTGAGTAAATTTTTTTAGATGAAATCAGATCATTTATGATTTGAAACACTTCTAGAAATGTATCTAATTTTTCTTTCGGGACATGTTTTTTTACTGCATTATCAAAAGTAAAAACTACTTCTTTTGAGAAATTTCTCATTTCTAGACCAAAAGGAGTAAGATAAATAAGAACACCACGACCATCTTGAGGGTTTTTTTTTCTAAAAATGAATCCCTTCTCTTCCATGGCTTTCAAAGTGCGTGATAAACTGGTAGCTTCCATTCCCATTTTTGGACCTAAAGAAGTAGAAGGTGTACCATTTTCTGGATCTATACTTAGCAAAGCAAATCCAGTAGCCATTGTACTTCCTTTTTTACTTGCTTCTTCATTATACATCTTAGCAACTGCCATCCAAGTGGCTCTAAGGGCATAATCGATTGTTTTTTCTCTCATTCAAAAAAATATTATGAATGTAAAGATAGGTAAATTTATTATGCGCGCATAATAAATATTTGAAAAAATGCTGAGAATTAGATGTAATTTACGCTTTTTTATTGAAAAAATAAAAAACTCCTCACAAAAATGAGGAGTTTACTAATTAATAGTTAAGGATTATACGCGTTTTGCGTGAAATCATTTAATTGAATTAGCCGTAAATTTTTGAATAAAGATTTGCGTATTTTTCTTTTATTATTTTTCTTTTTAGCTTCATTGTAGGAGTAAGGTGTCCAGCATTAATACTCCATTCATCTGGTGTGAGTTCAAATCGTTTTACACGTTCCCATTTTCCGAACTTTTGGTTATACTTATCAACTTCTTCTTGATAACGATCAATGATTAATTGATTTTTAAGGGTTTCTTGCATAGAGTTGCCTGATGATATGCCTTTACGTTCTGCCCATTCTTTTAAGAATTCGAAGTTGGGTTGTATAAATGCAGCTGGCATTTTTTCTCCTTCTCCGATTACCATAATTTGTTCGATAAAACGAGATTGCTTCATCGTATTTTCTATTAATTGCGGAGCAATATATTTACCTCCAGAAGTTTTAAACATTTCTTTTTTACGATCGGTAATACGTAAAAAGCCATCACTATCAACTTCGCCAATATCTCCCGTATGGAAATATCCATTTTTTAATACCTCTTTGGTTTTTTCTTCATCTTTATAATATCCCAGCATTACCTGAGGGCCTTTTATCAAAATTTCACCATCTTCGGCTATTTTTATTTCAGTATTTGGGAGTGCTTTTCCTACGGTTCCTATTTTTAAACCGTTATTTCTCATATCATTTACAGAGACTCCAGGGGATGTTTCGGTAAGTCCGTATCCTTCCATTACGGGAATATTGGCAGCATTAAAAACTCGTGCTAATCGAGGTTGAAGTGCGGCGCTTCCAGAAGCTACAACAACAAGATTACCTCCCAGAGCTTCTTGCCATTTGCTAAAAATAAGTTTTCGGGCGATACTTAATTTTTTTTCATACCACCAACCATTAGCTCCATAAGGTTCATATTGCAGTCCCAGATTTACAGCCCAGAAGAACAACTTTTTTTTGATGCCAGTAAGATTGATTCCTTTTGCAATAATTTTGTCATATACTTTTTCTAGTAATCGTGGTACCGCAGTCATAACCTCGGGTTTAACCTCTTTTAGATTGTCACTGATGGTTTCCATAGATTCTGCAAAATAGATGCTTACACCGCGATATTGATACAGATACATTAGCATTCTTTCATAAATGTGGGAGACAGGAAGAAAGCTTAAAGCTTTTGCTTTTCCATCTTCAATGGGAAATCTGTCAGAACCATTTAGTGAATTACTTACAACATTTTTATGACTAAGCATTACTCCTTTTGGTCTTCCTGTTGTACCCGAAGTATATATTAAAGTAGCAAGATCATCTTCTTTTACAGAAGCCATAATTTTTTCTACATCTTCCTGATTACTGTTATCTTTACCTAATTCGAGAATTTCATTCCAACTTTTACAACCTGAAATATCATTATAAGAATAGACTTCTTTTAATGAAGGTACATTTTCTTTAATGTTTTTAACTTTCTGATATACTTCTTCGTCAGAAACAAAACAATATGCTGCTTCAGAGTGATTTAAAACATATTCATAATCTTCCTGAGCAATGGTCGGATAAATAGGTACATCTTGTGCTCCAATCTGAAGAACACCAATATCAGTGATGTTCCATTCTGTTCTGTTATTCGAAGATATAATTGCTATCTTATCATTAGGTTGTACTCCTAATCGTAACAAACCCCGGCTAATCTGATTTGCTTTTTCTACATATTCTTTGGTAGAAGTAGCAACCCATTTGCCATCATATTTAGTTATTAAAGCTTTATCTAAATTAAATTTTTCTAATTGATAATATGGGAAATCAAATAATCTCGTAATTTTCGTCATAA
>CAKMZM010000097.1 GCA_929200365.1 uncultured Flavobacteriaceae bacterium
AGCATAGGATCTGATTGTGTAGCGTATTTGATATGTTTGCTAGGAGTAAACATCTTTGTAGTACAAATGACAGCTTTGTTCTTTTTGGTTAAATAGAATATCCCATTAGGTTGAAGGTAAAAATTACCATGTCCATTTTGAGAAGTATCAACTCTGGCTTTGGTTTTGCCATTTTCAATATAAAGCCCTTGAGGGGATAGATCTTTATTATACATCCCCCCGTTCATTGCAAAAACCAATTCCTTGTTTTCTTTTTCTAGCTCTGCTTTTAATTTTTGAAAACTTTTGTAATTAATAGTATCCTTATTTTTCCAATAGAAATGTAATTCTTGTTGTAAAGGATTTACCTCGTAGCTTAAAAATCTGGATTTTTCAACTTGGGTTTCTGATTTTTTAATAAAAAAGAAACTGGTTAATAGTACCAGAACTCCAAGTATTACTATAGAACCAACGGTTTTTTTCAATATTCTACTAGTTCTTATATATTTTTCCGTCTTTCATTACAAATATTACATTTTCCATGGTATTTATGTTTTGAGTTGGATCGTCATTTACTGCTACAATATCGGCTAAGAAACCAGGAGTGATTTGCCCGATCTGGTCTTGCATATTCAAGATTTTGGCATTGGTAATCGTTGCACTTTGTATAGTTGCCATTGCAGGCATGCCAGCTTCGACCATAAAGCCAAATTCTTTTCCGTTTTGCCCGTGTTTAAATACTCCGGCATCGGTACCAAAAGCAATACCCACACCACGTTTATATGCTTTTTTAAATGTATTTTGGATTTTTGGACCGATCTCTAGTGCTTTGGGAACAATAATAGCAGGGTAATACCCATCAATAGAAGCTTTTTCGGTCACTTCTTTTCCAGCAGTAATAGTAGGTACCAAGTAGGCATCGTGCTGTTTCATTAAATCCATAGTTTTTTCACTCATTAATGTACCGTGTTCAATAGTTTTTACACCACCCAAAATAGCACGTTGCATTCCTTCATCACCATGGGCATGCGCTGCAACATGAAATCCATAATCTTTGGCGGTTTGACATATAGCTTTGATTTCTTCTATAGTAAATTGTGGGTTAGAGCTGCTTTTTGCAACACTCAATACACCACCAGTAGCAGTAATTTTAATAAGATCTGCCCCGTTTTTATAGCGTTGCCGCACTGCTTTTTTTGCATCTTCGACACTATTTACTACACCTTCTTTTGGGCCTGGATCACCAATTAAAGTTCTTTTACTGCCATTAGTAGGATCGGCATGCCCACCAGTAGTAGCCAGAGATTTACCCGCAGTAAATACTCTGGGACCTTCTATACGACCACTGTTAATTGCTTTTTTGAGAGAAATGTTTACTCCGCTCCCTCCTAAATCTCGCACTGTGGTAAAGCCTGCCATTAGTGTCGTTTTAGCAAATTGAACCGAATTAAAAGCAACATCTGCTTCATTATTTGTATATTTTTGCAGATATGCCTTTGGGTTTGTTTCGCTTTCTATATGTACGTGCATATCGATCAAACCAGGCAGGATTGTTTTATTTTTAAGATCAATAGTGATATCGTCTTTTTTACCAGCTATAAAACCATTTTCAATTTTAATGATCTTATTGCCAGAAACAACTATTGTTTTTTTGGTAAGAACTTTACCTGTTTTGGTATCAATTAATTTTCCGCATTGTAAATAGGTATTTTGCGCTAAAACAGTTGTGCTTATAAATACAAGAAGTATGGTGTATAGATATTTCATGTGTGATAGTGTGAAAAAATTACTATGAATTAAAATTGAGTTTTGAATTTACAAAAAGAACAATTTAAAATAAATTGTTGTGATTAAGAGATAGATTATGATTTCTTTTAGAAATATGAGTTAGTTTTTATAAATCTCACAGGTTTCGTAATATCGACGACCTTGAATGCGTTAGGGATAGAAGCGGCATCCTTTTTATCATTATTTCGAATGCCTTTTCGGAAATAATGATAAAAAGATATAGCGAATAGCCCGTCTTGAACGCCAACATAACTATAGAGATATTACGTTAATAACTCTGCCAAATCCTGCTCAATATACTGTGGTATGGCATTTACATCAATAATCTCACTAGATAGACCTTTTTTCTTTTCCTGTAGTAGTTGTATTTTTTCTTCAATAGTATTTTTGGTTATAAAGCGGGTTACCATTACATTATTGGTTTGCCCGATACGATGAGATCTGGCAATAGCTTGTTTTTCAATAAACGGATTCCACCATGGGTCTAATAATACGACATAAGATGCTTTGGTAAGGTTTAATCCAACTCCTCCCGCTTTTAGTGAAATGAAAAACAAATTGATATTATCATTTTGTTGAAACTCGTTTACAATAGTTTCTCGATCAGCACTCTTGGTTTGCCCAGTTAATGCCAGATAGGATACATTTTGTGTTGCACACCATTCCTGATACAAATCAAGATGAGATACAAAAGAACTAAATATCAATACTTTTTTGTTGGCTTTGATTAGTGTATCAAGGTAATGAGTAACATCCTGAAATTTTCCTGACTGATTTTTGGTTTGATTATCTATGAGTTTAGGATGGTTTACAATCTGGCGAAGTTTGGTTAATGTATTAAGAATATGAATCTTATTTGTAGATGCAGAATCAATGCCCAATAATAAATTTCTGGCAGCCGATTTTTGAGATTCATATTGTTTTTCCTGTTCAGAAAGCATCTCAGTATATATGATCTGTTCTGATAATTCAGGAAGATCTTTGGCAACTTGTTCTTTGGTTCTTCTTAGTATAAAAGGATCGATAAGACTCTTTAATTCTTTGATACATTCCTGATCCTGATGTTTTTCGATCGGGGTTTTAAAGCGATCTTTAAAAAAAGTGTAGCTACCCAGCATTCCAGGATTAATAAATTCCATCTGAGACCAAAGATCAGATAATGAGTTTTCTATCGGGGTACCACTCAAAGAAATCTTATGGGTGGTATGTATGCTGTTTATGGCCTGAAATATTTTGGATTCTTTGTTTTTGATCTGTTGACTCTCGTCGATGATTAGATAATTGAAAATTTTTTTTTTTAATACAGTGATATCCTTTGATATTGTAGTATAGGTAGTAAGAATAATATCATACGTATCGAGATATGGAGTGATTTTTTTACGATCAGGACCTGTGTATTTAACAATATTGAGATGTGGGGCAAACTTTAATATCTCTTGTGCCCAGTTAAATACCAGAGAAGAGGGCAGTACGATCAGCGCTTTGAGGTAGGTTTTTACTTCGAGAGGATCGCTAAACAAATCCAATCGAATTTTTTCGACCTCTTTGTTTATAGGTTTTAAATGTTCTTTGGCATAGACCAGCATTGCAATAGTTTGCAGAGTTTTTCCAAGTCCCATATCATCTGCCAGACAGGCTCCCAGTTTATGATGATAATGATTTACCAGCCATTGTACTCCTTCTTTTTGATAAGGACGTAATGTTGCTTTAAGTTTTGGTGATGATTTATAAAGATGTTTTTTGGTGTCCTCTATATCTATTTCTTCAGGGGGAACAATATCTTTTAATAAGGTATAATTACTTTTTACAATACGTATACTTTTATCCTTTGTCTGGCCAAAATCTACAAGTTTTTTATATCGTGTCATCCATTCTTTTGGGATAACAAAAACTTCATCTTTACCTATTGGAAAAAAACGATTGTTTTGCCTGATATGATTTACAAATTTTGAAAAAGAAATTTTCTGATCTCCGATAGTAACAAACCCCTTGATGTCAAACCAATCATTTTCTTGCTTACTGCCTATGTCTATGGTATGTGGGGCAATATTAACTGTTTTGTTATCTAGTAAAGGTAGTTGTATATCAAATCCATCGGCTTCTAATTGAGTTCGGTTTAGTTTTAACCAATTCAGAATTTCAAAAGGGTCATCAGAACTTTTGGTTTCCAGCAATAGATTATTGTTTAGCTGTAGTCCCTTGGTTGTTAGCAGATCAATAACCTTTTGTTCGGCTTTTGAATCACGTTTGGTTTGGATAATCTGAATTTGATCTTCATTTTCGAAGTGTACATTAGAAACAGTAGTTTTTTTGCTGTTATAATCAAAAAGAGTCGAGTTGTATTCAAAAACAACCTTGATCACATAGATATCCTGAATAAAATCCTGAATAACTTCTATCGCATAAGATTCTAGGTTTTGGTGTGTAATAATATCAAAACCATGAGTTATTACATCTATATTTTTAATTATAGGTATGATAACTTTTTCGAGATAGATTTTGATGTGTTTACCTGCTATGGTTATTTTTTCTTTATCAAAAAATGGTTTTAATTTATTAGCATTAAGGTTTTCAATCTGGTATAAACACCTGTTTATGATAATCCACGAAGGGGCATTAAGCAATATACGAATATCATTATCTTTGGGAATGATATGAGTTTCTTTGCTTTTTAAAGTGAAAGCATATTCAATACCTTCATCTGTTTTTGTGAATTCGAGAATAGGTTGTAGTATAGTACTACTAATTGACAGCCTATGATTTTCAAAAGGGTCTTTTCTTTGGGCGTTAAGGCATATTGTATATTGATGTGTAGCAATCAAAGAGTAGAAAACAGATAATTTTGTGTTTATATAGTCAAGTACAATTTTTTTTATTTTTGCATCTTTTAGAACATCTGAAAAATGTAAGCTTTTTCTTCTTTTTACAGGCATGAACTTTTGTTCTAGTGCTTTTATTTTTAGATGTGAGCATATTTCTAACAGTTGCTCATGAGGAGTTTTCTGAAAAACTATGTCATAACTTTTCAACGTTTCAGGAATAGCCTGTTTTTCTACATAACCAAGATGCTCATCAATTATTGGTACAAGATATGCCTCTGGTAAAGGAGGGATTTCAGAAAAATTATGATTTACAAGGTTATAACAGATGCAAAGTGGATTCATGAAAAATGTAGTAGATTTATGTGGCTAGATTAAGCTTATAAGTAGATTGTATATCCGTTGAGTCTATTTTCAAATAAAGTCAAAAAACCTCAAAGATCTCTCTCTTTAATATTTTTCGACTTTATTAGATAGTATTACTATGTTTTATATGGTAACAGATTTGCCTACAAAATCAATTACAGTTTTGGTGATATAATCAATTTGTTCATTGTCTAATTCTGTATGCATAGGTAAAGAAATTACTTCTTTTACCAATTGGTTGGTAATAGGGAAATCGGCTTCATTATAACGTTTATCCTGATATGCTTTTTGACTGTGCAGTGGGATGGGGTAATAAACGCCACAAGGAATCCCGTTGTCATTCAGGTGCTTAACCAGAGCATCACGATCTACATCGATCACTCTAAGCGTATATTGATGAAATACATGGGTGTCTTCTTTGTCAATTATAGTTGGAGTAATGATATGTTCCTGATCGGCAAAAGCTGCTGTATATTTTTTTGCAGCTTCTCGTCGTGCACCATTATAGTGGTCGAGATTAGGAAGTTTTGCTCTCAAAACGGTTGCCTGTATAGAATCTAGACGAGAATTTACACCTATAACATCATGATGGTATCTTTTATACATACCATGGTTTACAATTCCTCTTATGATATGTGCCAAATCATCATCATTAGTGAAGATAGCTCCACCATCTCCATAACATCCTAAGTTTTTAGAAGGAAAAAAGGAGGTAGAAGCTACATGGCCGATAGTTCCCGATTTTGAAGTACTTCTATCTTTTGAATGATAATTCCCGCCAATACCCTGAGCATTATCTTCGATGACATATAAATTATGTTCTTTGGCAATAGCCATGATAGCATCCATATTGGCAGATTGCCCAAATAAATGAACAGGTACGATAGCTTTTGTTTTGGGAGTAATCGCTTTTTTTATAGCTTCGGGATCAATATTAAAAGAAACGGGGTCTACATCAACCAGTACAGGTGTGAGTTGTAATAACGCAATTACTTCTACTGTTGCAGCAAAAGTAAAATCAGCAGTGATTACTTCATCTCCTGGTTGCAAACCTAATCCCATCATAGCGATCTGTAATGCATCTGTACCATTGGCACAAGGGATCACATGTTTTACTCCAAGATAATCCTCCAGTTCTTTTTGAAAACTATGTACTTCGGGGCCATTGATAAAGGCTGTAGATTGTATAACATCAAGAACAGACGAGTCTATACGTTCTTTAATTTGCTCATATTGACCCTTAAGGTCAACCATTTGTATCTTCTTCATAAGTGTGTTTGTTGTAACTTCACGAAAGTACAAAATATTGATACTATAGCCAATGTAATTTTAGATAAAAGAAGTGTATTTTAGCAATTCATAAAAATTATTATTCTTGGGCGTTCTATATAACATCTTTATAAAACTATTTACTAGAATACTTCCTGCTATTGGTTTATTAAGTCCTAAACTTAAATTATTCGTTAATGGAAGGAAATTAACTTTTCAGGTATTAAATAAGAAAATACTCGCAGAGGATCGTGTTCTCTGGTTTCATTGTGCGTCTTTGGGAGAATATGAGCAGGGTGTGCCAGTAATGGAAGCATTAAAGAAAAAATATCCTGATTATAAATTATTGGTTACTTTTTTCTCTCCATCGGGTTATGAAGCAAAAAAAAACAGCACTTTGGCAGATGTTATTGTGTATCTGCCTATAGATACTATGGTAAATGCTAAGCGGTTTATACAGTGCATAAAGCCAGCACTTGCTGTATTTGTAAAATATGAGTTTTGGCCCAATTATCTTAAAGTATTGCAAAGCAAAAATATTCCAGCAATATTTATATCTACCACCTTTAGAGAAGATCAGGCATTTTTTAAATGGTATGGGGGTTTTATGAGAAAGACTTTGCAGACTATAGATCACTTTTTTGTTCAGGATAAAATATCGCAGGCACTAATAGAAAAACAAGGTTTTGATAATGTTACATTGAGTGGTGATACCCGTTTTGATCGTGTCTCGCACCAAATAGAAATGAATAACCATGTTGATTTTATTTCAGAATTTATTAATGAACGACTTTGTATAGTGATAGGAAGCTCATGGCCAGAGGATGAAGACATTTTTACAGACTACATAAACGAGGCTTCGGATAAAGTTTGTTTTATTATTGCTCCTCATGAAATAAAAGATAGTAGTGTAAATGCTCTAAAGGAAAAGATCAAAAAGAAAACCGTTTTATATTCTGAAAAAGAAGGGAAGAATCTAAAAAACCAGCAGGTATTTGTGATGAATACTATTGGGTATTTATCTAGGATATATAGTTACGCAGATATAGCGTATGTAGGTGGAGCTATGGGGACAGGAGGGCTGCATAATATTTTGGAACCTGCAACTTTCGGAATCCCTATTGTTATCGGTAAGAATTTTGAAAAATTTAGAGAAGCCAAGCAGCTTCAGAAACTGGCAGGATTATTTTCGATTTCAAGTGCTGATGAATTTGCAGAAGTAATGCATAAGCTTGTCGGGGATACAAAGTTTAGAGAAAAAACAGGGATGATTTCTGGTCATTTTATCAATAGTAATACGGGTGCTACCGAAATTATTGTAGCGTATTTGCTTAAAAAGATTGATGAGAACAGCGAAAATGTAAAGCGGTAAGGATAAGGAATTGTAATTTCTATACGGTAACAGCCTGATTAAAATATCTTCTAAACGGCAGCATTTCTTTATATACAGCAATTACTTTATCCATAAAATTGTCTTTGAGTATATCTTCCTGGGTTAAAGGATGAATGACAGCAAATGTTTTGTGACGTAGCAAATCAATATATTCATGATCAGAAGAATACCCTTTGGGAGTGGTTTTTAGTTTGTCTTTATCCAAGTACATCCCTCCAAAGGTTTGTTTGAAGCTTTTTTTGTTTAAAATTTTCACTAGTTCTTCACCGTTATAATCAATCGCTTCCCGAATACTATTCAGCATTTTGTTTTCTGGTTTCCAGTATCCGCCTGCTAATTCACATTCATTGATTCCGATTTGAATATAAAAATCCCCCTGTTTGGTACGTTGATCTAATCCTGCTGCAAAATGATCTTTATATACTGGTTTATTAGGATGAAAAAGCAAATTGTTATTAATACGATTCATTCCTTTTTTACCTGGAGTAGGGAGGTAATTAGGATCTATTGCGACCAATTTTTCATCCAATTCATCCAGCCATTGTATAAATGAATTACGAATAGTTTGGTACTGTTTTCTATTAGCATCCATCCATTCTTTATGATTATTAGCCTGTAAATCGTGCAGAAACTGAAAGAGTGCATTAAAATTCATATTGATCCAAAAAGATTAAAACAGCCCGTTTAATTCGGCATCAATACGATTTATGATATTTCCTAAATCCTCTGGGTTGTCTACAAAATTGATAGTGTCTACATCTACAATAAGAAGGTTACCTTTGTCATAGTCATGTGCCCAGGCTTCATATCGCTCATTAAGTCTGCTTAGATAATCGATACTAATGGTATTTTCATATTCGCGCCCCCGTTTATGAATCTGATTTACAAGATTAGGAATACTACTTCTAAGGTAAATTAATAAATCGGGACCATCTACTACATTTTCCATAAGGTCAAAAAGTGATCTGTAATTTTCAAAATCACGATTGGTCATAAGCCCCATTGCATGTAAGTTTGGAGCAAAAATGTATGCATCCTCATAGATAGTTCTATCTTGGATAATATCTTTTCCACTTTCTCGAATTTCAAGTATTTGCCTGAAACGGCTATTCAGGAAATAAATCTGAAGGTTAAAAGACCAACGTTCCATTTTATTATAAAAATCCTCTAGATAAGGGTTCTCTAATACATCTTCAAAATGAGCTTCCCATTTATAATGTTTAGCAAGTAATCGGGTCAATGTAGTTTTTCCAGCGCCGATATTTCCAGCTATTGCTATATGCATAGTTGATTGTTTTTCTTGAGGTGTTTTGTAAAAATGTGCATTACTGTTTGGTTGTAAATATAGTGGATTTTATGAGGAACATAAAAAGGATGGAAAAGAATTTTGGTAAGATGTATATTTTAAAAACTTAAGTGCTTGTTTTATCAAAATAATCCCAATTATAATGAATGTACCTACCGTAAAAGAAAATGATAATTTTCTTAGTCAAGGTAAAAAATATAAATATAGTATTATGGTTCTGTTTTTTACGTAGGATAAATGAAAAAGGAAGAGTTTATATAGGTTATTTTAAATTGATTATTAGATATATCCTTAAAGGTATCCCATAAAAAAACCTCAAATTATATTTTTTACAATTTGAGGTTTTTTATTGTTTTTAATCATAGAGTATACTTAAAATACTCTATTGTAATAACTGAATCGGATCTGCTATAACCCTTTTATATTCGGTATAATAAGGCTCATTAGGATTGTTACTAGGTACTATAGTAGTTACCTTCATACTTAGCAATGTTGATTTTGGTATTGGTTTATGAAAAACGTTAGTATAACCAGGTGTAGAAGAGTGATGACCAACTGTTTCAGGGGAAACAAATCCAGTAATTTCTCCATTATTATTAAATGTAAAATAGATAGTTACCTCTGTGTCTATACCAACAGTGTTTCCTAGAAATGCACCTAGTTTATTGGATCCAAAACCTAATGAGAATTTCTCAATTGCTGCAGAAGAATTAGTAATATCAGGGATTGTCCAGGAAAGCGTTAAGCTACGTTTTGTAATATTACTTACTTTAATATTAAAATCTGATATTAATATTTTTTTAGGGGTTTTTACAGAAAAGCATTTGATCTTTAATTTAGCTTCATTATTTTTATCTTTAGCTATAATTTTTATAGAATAAGTAGTATTTTCTTTTAAAGAGTTAATGTGAAAGTAATGCCCTGCAGCAGAAAAAGTATGATTTTCTTTAATTTTTACTCCATTTAGAAAAATATCATGTTTATAATCAGCGTATGTTGATGGTGAACCAATATACCAACCAAATCTAATTCTATCTTCATCGATATTACTGTAATATATTTTAAAATCATCATCAGATTTTGAATGTCTAAGCTGTTTGTCAACAGAAGTTATAGGAGATGACTCTAATTTGGATTGTTCAAGCATATCAGCTTGAAGCTCATCTTTCTCACAAGAGGTAAAAAAAGCAATAGTTAGCGCTGTGGATAATGATAGTGTTACTATCTTTTTGATTGTAATCATAAGGTTAAAATAATTTATGTTATATATTTTAACAAAAGTATAGGGTTGTATCACAGAATACTACCCTGTTTTCAGTGAAAACTCATTTATAACTTAATTGTTACCTGTTGAGGAGAGTGTCCCTGAAAATGAATACTGTCTTATTTATTTTCGAGAACTAATTATGTAATTTCACTTTGATTGGTCCACCACTGGATACATAACTACCACCGATTTCATCAATATTAATATCTAATTCATCTTGTGTGCTGATACTACTAAGGTCTATTTTAAGCTTATCATAAGTGTCTATGCTTTTAATATTTACATCGATCTCATCGGCATTACTTAGTCGAACCGTTATAGATCCATCATCATTAATAGGAAGTAGCCCATAGTTTGTTGCAGAAGTATTGTTTGCATACGCTTTTGGAATAATATCAATATCTCTTATAACAATAATAACAAGACAGATAGCGATAATCGTGATTATAGATTTGGTATAAGTATCTGTTTTCATAAAGTATAGTTTTTATTTATTCAAAAAATTATGTATCAATAAAAATGCCAGAACTTAGCTTTCTTTACCTAAAACCCTACTGAACATTAGGATTTTAGGTGCAAACACTTTAAAATCAATATGAAACTAACATTGATTATCTGGATTTACGTTTTTTTAAGAAATAAAATAGTTCAAAACTCGTTTAGGGAACAACCAAACCAAAAATCACACAATAATGACAAAACGTACTAGTCGATTGTATTTTCTTGATGCAATTCGGGCATTTGCTATTCTTATGATGCTTCAGGGACATTTTGTGCATTCTCTTTTGGGAGATGTGTATAGGGACAAAAGTAATATTGTATACACGATCTGGGAGTATTTTAGAGGTATGACTGCTCCAACATTTTTTACGATAACAGGCTTTATTTTTACATATTTATTACTAAAACAAGATACAAAAGGAATAGATAACCCAAGAGTCCTAAAAGGCGTAAAACGTGCTGTTAAAGTTATTTTTTGGGGATATTTATTGCGATTAAGCTTCTATGCTGTTTTTACAGGAACAGTAAATCCTTCATTTTTCTATGTAGATGTATTGCAATGTATAGGTACATCATTGTTGTTGTTGATAGGAATATACCTTGTTTTATGGCGAATAAGTGAAGCTTGGTTTCAGAATATAACGTTAAGTATTGGAGTGATTATTTTTCTTCTACAACCAATATATGGTAGTTATATACTAGAGTTTTTGCCACAAACGATTGCGAATTATTTTACAAATAGAAATGGATCGGTTTTCACATTACTACCCTGGTTTGGGTATGTGTGTATTGGTAGTTTTATGGCTAGTCTTTTTTTAAAATACAAAAAACAAAAAATGTTTTACCCTCGCACTATTATAACACTATTATTTGTAGGAGTACTATTGATATTTTATTCTTCGACTCTATTAATGGTAATGTATAGTATGACAGGTATTGGTGTTTTTAAATCAGTAG
Organism: uncultured Flavobacteriaceae bacterium; assembly: GCA_929200365.1. Taxonomy (GTDB): domain Bacteria; phylum Bacteroidota; class Bacteroidia; order Flavobacteriales; family Flavobacteriaceae; genus Aquimarina. The sequence goes on from CAKMZM010000097.1 coordinate 11,646, forward strand.
CCTATAACAACTTCTTATTTATAAGATTAGGAAATGTATGTATACTTTTTTCTGTATTTGTTTTGATGAAAAACTATTTCACAAACCAAATGATAACTAAAATAGGAGGGAGAACACTATCGATCTATATAGTTCACTTTTTTGTACTTTACGGAAGTTGGTTTGGATTGGGGCTTAGTCAATTTTTTTATCACAGTTTAACGCCAGGACAAATTTTTATAGGAGCGTTATTATTTATAATTAGTGTATGTGCCACGGTTTTATTGTATTATAAATATAAAGAAGAACTAAAACTTCAAATAGAGTACGTACTTAATTCGACAAGTCAGAAGATAAAATCTACCATGCCAAAAGCTTTTATGCTATTTAGAAATAGTATTATTCATACATACCGAAACATTAGATATATAAGGCGATAGTATTGTAATCTTTAGATTGGGTAATGTGTTTTTTTATTGTGTTAAAAATCAGTATCTTAATATAATCTAATCAATACTAATTTTGTCATGCCAACAATAAAATCATTAAACAAATGGGCTAATGCACATACATATTATCCATTAGATTTATTAAGAATTGCCTTGGGGGTTTTCTTATTCATAAAAGGAATAAATTTTATTGGAAATAGCCAGATTCTTGTAGACCTTATTAAACCTGTTCAAAACCTTGCAGGGGCAATGATTGTAATTCATTATGTAGCTCCAGCACATTTAATAGGAGGTTTACTTATTTCTTTTGGATTACTAACAAGATGGTCGGTTACAGCACAACTTCCACTATTAATAGGGGCAGTTTTTATTAACTTTATGGGAGAGATGAATGTTTCAAATCTTATTATTGCCTGTGTAATTTTGTTATTATGTGTATTTTTCTTGTTCTACGGTTCGGGAAAACACTCTGTAGATTACTATTTAAAAATGCAGCAGTAAAACTAAATGATAAGAATAGAATAAAATCTTATTACCTAAAATTTTAGGATGTTAGAAAAAATAACTAAAAGTTATTTTTAATATTAAAACTTAAGGCGAAATCGTTTTTATTAGAGCCTCACACGTCTTTAAACCTGTGAGGTCTAATATATCTTAATAATATGATTTGGTATAATAGGGGGTAAGAGTTATTTTTAAGAATTAGATGAATACATCTGTTTTTTTATCTTATAAAGTAGTAAAAACACCAGATTTTAGACAAGATGGAAATAACGATATGCTGATTTCAACG
>CAKMZM010000098.1 GCA_929200365.1 uncultured Flavobacteriaceae bacterium
GGTATAATATCAATTCTGGTTTAACAATGATTAACAAAACAAAAACAGGCTGTCTTTTCAGACAGCCTGTTTACCAACAATCTAAATCTATTTATAAAAATTAGTATTTAAGAACTTGTAAAGTTTTTGTTGTTGTAGCTGTTGTTATTTTTACAAAATAACTTCCAGACATTTTAATCTGCTCTCCCAGAGTTATCCGCCCAGGATTTTTTCCATATTTTTTATGAATTAATAGTTTTCCTTGCAAATCGTAAACTTTTACAACCAGACCCTTTTTATCCAGAATCGATGTATTGATTACAAAATTGTTACTAAATGGATTAGGAGCAATTTTAATTGTATCGTCTAAACTATATTCATTAAAGCTCTTACCTGTCACTACTTTGGTAGTAATTGCCTGATTTGGGTTCTTATTGTAAGCATAATTCAAAATAGTGTATGATGATCCATCATTAGCTACAGTAGCATAAAACCAACCATAATGTGTATTATTGTTAATCTTAAAAGTAAATCCTATAAAACCAGATTTTCCTTTCCAATTAGTATAGTCTGAAGAGCTTATGATGTAACCGCTAGATTCAGCAACAAAATTGCTTGAAGATCCTACCTGTACTCCTTCACCAAGCAGCGTCACATTTGAGCTGCTACCTTCGCATACTACATCTTTATTATAGGCAACCAATTGTACCGAATTATTAGCAAACCATGCTCCAAAACCATCATCATCTCCTACTTCTATTCTAAAGAAATTCCATGAGCTTGAAGAATTTGCAGTAACGTCATTCATGTTTACATAAACAACTCCATCACCACCAGTAGAACAAGGAGCACAAGATCCACCACAGTCTACTCCAGTTTCATCACCGTTCTGGATGTCATCAGTACAAGTAGGATTAGATGTCCCTCCTGTTCCTATGGTTACGGTGTAGTCTTCTACTTCACCATAATCAAAAGAACCACATTGTGACGGCACTGCATTATATCGCATTGCCACTCTCATTCTTGTGTTTCCGGATTTTGCACCAGAAGGAACAGTAAAATTACCACTTACCTGTGTATCTTGTGAAGCTGCTTTACTCCACACTTGTTCATTGGCATCATCAAAGTCGTTATCCTGATTATAATCAATCCACACACTATATCCTTCTGCATAAACTGTGCTAGTCCATTTGGGTGTTATTGTAATTGTATGCGCATTACCTTTAGACAAGACTGTAGATACAGAAGTATAATCATTGTATCCGCTTCCTGCTACAGATTCATTATCAATAGTACCTAATTGAACTCGACTTATATATTCTGTTGCTGAATTATTACCTTGAGCTGTACAGTATGTTGTTGACGTACCACATGGTGTACATGATCCACCACAGTCTATACCAGTTTCATTACCGTTTTGGATACCATCATTACAAGTTGGTTCTGGTTGGCAAGGAGTAGTACACGATCCACCACAGTCTACACCTGTTTCATCTCCATTCTGGATCCCATCATTACAACTTGGCCCTGTACTATTTCCTACATACACTATATAATCCTCTACTTCACCCAGATATGTATCATTTCCACAAGGAACTATTTTATCTTTAGCCCCATATATCATTCTTACTCTCATTCGTAACGGAGCCCCTGTTACAGCAGAAGAAGGCACTGTTACTGTAGTATTAAAAGGACCAGGACCAAAATTAGAATACACCTCTTCATTGGTATCTATAAAATCCCCATCCTGATTCCAATCTATCCATGCGCCAATTCCATTATATGTCCAATCTTCATTAATTGTATTAATGGTCAATGCTACTTGCCCCCCCTTTTGGACAACTGTAGACAAATTAGTATGATCTGAATAGGGATTATGAGTGGTAGTATTGTTAATGCTTCCAAAAATCACCTTTGTAATATGTAAAGTACCGTCTTCGTTAGATGCATCACAAAAAGTTATAGGCGCTTTTTCAATATTCAATGTTATCGATTTAGAATCTGTTGCTCCATCACTATCATATGCTATAACTCTTAATTCATGTTGCCCTGGACTCAAAAAGTTTAATTTATTAATATGTGTCCATTGAAAAGGTGCTTCATAATCAGCAGAAATTAATTCTCCATCTACTTTTAATTCTGCTTTTTCAACTTTTTTATCATCTTTTATAACCGTTTCTACAGCTATATTTTCTTTTTGAACAAAGGTCTGACCATTAGAAGGTTTTAACAATGTTATTACTGGAGGCGTATTTACAGAAGCCTGTTCATTTGTTACTACGATTGAGTAATCTTCAGTTTCTCCGATACTGTTTTGCGTTCCACAAGGTGTAATACTACCTTCTGATCCATAACTCATTCGTACTCTCATTCGGGTTGTACCTAATTTTGCACCAGAGGGAGGAGTGATTTGCTTTGTATAAGGTCCTGGAGCAAATTTACGAATAATTTCTTCTCCAGAATCTACAAAATCTCCATCCTGATTCCAGTCAATCCATACACCTAATGCATTATATGTCCATTGTTCATTATGGATTGTAATACTTAGCGGAGTACTTTGGGTAGTTCGTATTATTGCTGCCTGCGAAGTATAATCCACATAAGGTGTTGTATATCCTGAAGCATTTTCAAAAGCACCCAACTTAACTTTTTTGATATGAACATCTCCTCCTCCTTCATTTACAGAGCTACAATATGTATTTGTACCAGAAGGATATACTTTAATATATTTCTGAATAGTTTTTGTATTACTACTTCCTCCAGCTCCTTTTGCCGTTAAAGTAACATTATATTCTCCTGAGGAGTTATATGTTATCTGCGGTGTTTGTTCATTAGTTGCGCTAGAAGGAGATCCAGAAGGAAAAGACCAGTCAAGACCTGTAATATAACCTGTTGATTCGTTTATGAAATCTACTTTTCCTCCGGCAATGGTTGTTGTATTCGTAGCCGAAAAATCTGCTATAGGGTTATCACTAATGTCTGCATCCTTAAGTGGCCCTGTGATTATAAAATCGGCAGAACGACTACCTGATGAGTTTAAATTTTTGAAATACCCAACAGTATACTTAAAGTTATTTACGAGTTTATTTTCTCTAAGCTTCAATATAGCCTTATCAAGCTGTCTTGCAATATCTTTGGCGGCTATTCCTGTACCAGATCCTGTTATTTTACCTGTTATTTTAAAACGCCTGTAAGATTTTTCGGCATCCATAGCCACAGAAATATTACTGGTATTAGGAAGCGATCCCATTTCATTTTGAATTCCTGAAGGACTTCCGATACTGATCTGATTATCATCAGCCCAGCCTGTAGTTGGCTGCCATCCTATAACCTCTTCATTTTTCACCTTATTTAAGAAATTATTATACGAAGTTTCTCCACCACTTCTAAGCTGGCTTACAAAACTATCAAATCCTGCAATGTCATTATTTCTGGTATACTCAAAAAAGCGTTTTAAATAATCAAAATTATTAAGATACCAGTTATACCAGGCTGCATTTCCGTATGTATAATGATAAAAATTTCCGCTTGTATAGCTCGAATTAAATACTGTATTAAGAGTAGGCCAACCTGATCCCTGATTGATAATAGCTCTGGTATTTTGTGCTAACATTTGTACTCCATTAGTATCTGTAGATCCTGCAAAAAAATCTGCCATCCCTTCTTCATACCAAACCATTCTGCTATTTTTATAGATTTCTGCTACTCCCCAATTACCAGGTATTAAATATCTTCCTTGTAAGTAGTGGCAATATTCGTGTCTAAACAGAGATTCCAGAGATAAAGAACTCTCTACTCCTACAGTTCGATCCCAGGTATAAAAGGTAGAAATCGCTTCTATATACATTCCGCCGTTATCGGTTCTGATCCCAAATAATAGCGATGCATAATCATCATATTGCTCTTTGGAACCAAAAACAATCATATTAATCGTAGTATTCTTATCTCCTGCAACTGGTTGATCGGTTTGTATTAATCTAAAGAACTGACTTTGTACTTGTTTAGCTGCATGATACAATTCTTGTATTTTTTCATCACTAATAGGAGTACGAATAATCATTTCGTCGTCATCATACGATACTGTTTTCGGAAACAAATATTCTTCTATTTCCTGCCGTATAGACAATGGATGTTGACAAAGGTTATATGCACTACAATCTCCATATTGATTTAGAGCCATTTTCGCTTTTGCCCAACTAGGTGATAACTTAGGGAAATGATTTGTTATAGCAGCCAGGTGACCTTGTATACTACCAATAAGCTTATCTGATTTTGCTAGTATCGCCAATGCTCCTGTTGCATTTTGCCATAAATATTTAAAGTTTCCTCCTTTACTAATCAATGCATTACTTGTTGCTGCTTTTGCCAACAAACCAATAGACTGGTTGTCGCTAACCAGTGCATTTACAAATTCATCAGATACAACATTATAATAAGCGTTATAAACTTTATTGGTACTATTTGCATAAGCATTTGCTATATTGGTATCAGTAATAGATTTCCAGCTTTCGGTAACGGCAAAATCCCTTAATACTCTTTCAAAAAGATTAATAGAAGCCGGTTCATTACGAGTTTTTATATCTCCTGCAACAATCACTATTTCCTCTAATACCCCCATAGCATATAGATTATGGCTAAAAAGAGAAGAATTAGACCCCAAAGCAGAGACCGCTCCATGTACTGCACTGTATGTATCGGGTGTTAAATCAATTGATGTTTGGTAAAAGTCGAGATAAATAGCAATATGCAGGTAAATTGTTAATCCATAGATTCCTGTACTATTGGTACCATTATATGAAGACGCCAGATTTCGTACCTCATTGGCTACTGCTTTTACCTTATCATTAGAAAAAATCCCTGGTGAATAAGAGCTATATTGAAATAAGTCTCTATAGCAATCATAATCCCCAGTTTGTCTCATTGCACTAATTAATGCAGATGTAGATAAACCACCCCATTGTGCATTGGTGCTATATTGGCAAGCTGCTTTTTTAGCTATCCCAAAAGTATTGTCCTGGGGTTTTGCGCTGGGAATAGGACCATCGTTTTCATGAGATACTCTTGAACAATGATCAGATGAATGAGAATGATGCGATGACAAGGGTTTCGGTTGGTGGTTTTGAGCAAATGATAATTGAATTATCATTATCAGGCTAAAAAATAACCATACTTTTTTTTTCTCATATAGAGAATAATGTGAAGATTTCATTGAGTTTTGTGTAATTAATGACATACCCATCTAACTTATTTTTTTAAGTTTGATAATTAGGATACATCGGTTAAATTTTAAAAGTGTATATATATAGAAAGCAAAAAATCACATACCATGTATTCGAAAATAAACCGATAAGCCCAATATCTTGTCATTTTTTAAATAGTTTGACATAAATAATTACTGGACTTTTAGTATCTATATACGAAACTTAGATATGTTTTTTATTTCTCGTATAAAATATGTAATAATTGAAATATGATTTAGCTATTTTTCTTGAGAAAAATAAAGCTCATCAAAAATTATATTGGTCCCGTATCTTCATAGATACTTTGAAATATAGAAGTAATTTCACTTTTGAGTTCGTAAAAAAACGAATGTAGTTGAGCATTTTTCATTGTGTTAAAGTTTGTGTTTTTTAAATATAAGATAAAATTAATAGTTTTAGAAAGTGATTACCAATACTATATTACCCTAAATCAATCTAATATTACCCGAAAATAATCTAACAACCTGAGTTCGATTAACATCTTAATCAATAATGCACTGAAGATCAACTATATAAAAAATGTAATTCTTAGAATTTTTACATTCAAAAACGAGTTTTGAATAGATATAGTCATGAAACTGACGAAATTAACTTGATACTCAATAAACTGGATTATAAATACCTGTTTTAAAAGGTTTTATTAACCGAAACTCAGGTTAGTATTAACCTAATTTTAAAATTTCATCTATTTTTATTTGGCATGAATCATATTTCATAAACTACCTCGGGACAAACCCACAGATATTAAACTTCAAAAAAATAAAATTCTAAATTCTAACAAAGAAAAACGAGGTAAGTCATGGGGTAGTACACCCTAAAGAACCAAAATAAGTGTAATCAAAAAATGTATTATCTATATTTAAACATACAGTAAGATAATTTATATTTTTTTATACTAAACTTAATCTTGAGTAATAATTTTAAGCCAAAAAGCTTGACTTTTGTATCATAGTGATGTGAATTATGTAGAAAAGTAGTACGCAAAAAGGTTTGCTGTATAGCATTCAGTTAATATTTATGACGCACTTATTAATATTAATACTAATTCAAAAACAGTAACATTATTCCAAATCAGAACTTAATTCTTCTATAAGAAATTAATTATCAATCACTTACATTACACTAATATCACATCTATGTTTTAGGTCAAAAAAACAATCCAATTTTGTAGTTTTGCACGAACTTTAGAGCAAATTGATGAGGGTTTTATTCTCTATACTATTATTTTCTTCTTTTGCCATACGCCCTGCTATGGAAATTAGTACTGTACTCTACTATCAACTCAATATTGATACTATTGTAGAAAAATATTGTGTAAATAAAGAACGTCCTCGTCTTAATTGTAATGGTAAATGCTATTTAATGAACCAGATGCAGGCTAAGGCACAATCTTCTAAAGAAAACTCTAATACCACAATTATAACAGAAGTTTTTATTCCTCTATTTTTTCAAGAAAATACAATACAGGTAAAAAACATAAATCTGTTTGTTTCAAAACATACTCAGCATTGGAAATTAAATGATTTCTATTTAAAAACTATCCCTAAAGATATAGATCATCCTCCTCAGCATATTTTTTCTTAGAATTTGCTTAACAACACCTTGGCTTCTGAAAATCAAAAGTTTTAGATTCTTACTGTGTTTATGCATCCTCTAATTAAATATCATATTTTGAATTTAATTTTTGAATAAATTATCGATCCTTATTCAAAAATTATTACAACAGAAAAACTCAACACTTTTTAATATTAAAAAAACGATATCTCCTTGTGTTTGCACTAAAATCCTAATTGAATAAATGCGGTAAGAAAAACCAAACACTTTGTAAAGTATCGCATCTATCACTATGGTACTTTTAATGATGCTAAGTACTAAGAAAGAATCGTCATTACAACTCATTATATACAATGAAAAATATATTAATCTATGCAATTACCCTATTTACAGGGACATATGGCTATACACAACAATCATTTGAAGGAAAAATAGTGGACTATGCTAGTAATCCATTACCAGGAGCAACCATTATCGAATCTAATAGCACTACTAATGGAGTAACGAGCGACCAAACAGGTTTTTTTAAAATTGCATTAGAAAACTCTACAGAAGTTACTATTAGTTATTTGGGATATACCGCTAAAAAAATAACCTTAACAGATACTTTTAATACCATAAAACTAGCAGAAGATGATGTAGCCTTAGCAGAAATTTTGGTATCCTCTGCCAGTAGAGAAATTCAAAAACGTTCTGAGGTACCTGGGTCTATTGTTTCAATAAATACCCAAACCATAAAAGAAACCAAAGCTTTTGGTATCGATCAATTGGTAAATCAAGTCCCTGGTGTATTCATGGCTACTTCGCGATCAGCAAGTAATGAGCAGCATTTTATGGCAGTACGTTCTCCTATTTCTACAAAAGCATTGTTCTTATATCTGGAAGACGGTTTACAAATCCGACCTACATCGGTATTTAATCACAATGCATTATTAGAAATGAATAATACCTCTTTTGATCGTGTCGAAGTATTAAAAGGCCCAGCATCGAGTATTTATGGTAGTGAAGCCATCGGAGGCAGTTTTAATTTTATTACCAAAAACCCAACAGAAAAACTTACAGGTAGTATTGGTTTTCAAATCAATGATTTAGGATTAACCCGATATGATTTTGAAGTTGCCGATCAAGCCAGTGATAATTTTGGACTCTATCTGGGTAGTCATCATGTACAACGTAAAGATGGCCCAATTGAACATAGTGATTATGAAAAATTGGCTGTTACTTTTAAAACAGTATATGATATTACCGAAACCACAAAGTGGACAACTGTTTTTGATATTATTGATTTTCGGTCAGATATGTCGGGTTCATTAAGTGAAACTGATTATAATGAAGGGAACTATGAAAGTGATCAGACGTTTACTGAAAGGGAAGCAATCACTTTTAGAGTTAGAACGACTCTGGATAAGTTATGGAATGATTTTAATAAAACCTCGTTCAATTTTATGATTAGAAATAACCGAATGGATCAAATTCCTTCGTATAGAGTGCGGCAATTTCGAAATCAAGGGCAGTTAACCGGATTGGGGTCAGGAGAAATCAACTCTAACAAGTTTAAAAGTTTTGTAGGCCTGATTCAACACAAGTTAGATTTCAGCTTTGCTAATTCTTCTTTAATTATGGGTACTACAATAGATTATTCACCACAGGATTATGTAGCAGAAACCATACAGGTCGTTGTTGATCCCGAAACAGGAAGAAACCTAGAATATACGGTAAATGATAAAGATTTTATCCTTAATTATGAAGCTAATATATTTAATTATGCAGGCTTTTTTCAATATGAAATATCACCTGTTGAAGCCTTAAAAATAACAGCAGCACTGCGCTACGATGGTTTCGAATACAATTATAACAACCAGATCGAAACCACAGGTGTAAATGATGCTGTAGACAATTTTAATAACCTCACTCCAAAATTGGGTGTTAATTATAATTTTAACGCAAAAACCGGGATATACACAAACTATTCTCAAGGGTTTACACCTCCTCAGGTCTCTACATTGTATCGTAACCGAAATGAACTACGAGGTATAAAACCAAGCCGTTATCACAATTATGAGATTGGAGGTTATTTTACGATTCCTTCAAAATTAAAATTTGATGCAGCCCTTTATCTCCTCGAAGGACAAAATACATTAATTACGTTACGAGATGAAAATGATAATTTTTTTAGTACCAATGCCGGAAAAACCAGATCATACGGTATTGAATATGGTATAACCTGGATGCCTGTTAAAGAATTATCGATTACCCATAATGGTAGTTATGCACAACATCGGTACGTAGCGTTTTTTGACAGAGGGGTTGACTATTCTGATACCGATAGAAAAACCGCCCCTAGCCTACTGGGTACTTCTTTGATTACATATCGTAAGAATTATGAAAACACTTTTGGATTCAGTATTACGGCAGAACATGAATTGGTAGGTAAATACAATACCAGTTTTGAAAATCAGGTAGACAATCAAGATGGTACTTTTGATACCGCAACCTATGATGGTCATACCGTTTTTAACCTTAGAGCCAGTATCAACTATAAAGGTTTTGAAGTTTGGGGGCATGCACTCAATATTTTAGATGAACTATATGCTGCAAGAGCTTCCTTTAATAGATTTAGAGATGAAAACAGCTTTACAATTGGTAATCCAAGAGCTTTTCATTTTGGAGTGAAATACAATTTCTAATAACCAGACCTCACAGGTTTTAAGATCTGTGAGGTCTAATTTTAGCTAAGAAATGAAAAAAAATAAAAAATTAAATCAATGGTTATGGAAATGGCATTTCATTGCAGGATTGATATCTCTTCCGTTTATTATTGCACTTTCGATAACAGGAGGAATATATTTATTCAAAGCAGATTATGAAGCTCCCCGACAAAAACATATTAAAGAGGTAGTAATACAAGGAGCTCCTATTTCTTTCCAGGAACAATGGCAAATCGCAAACAAGAATGCCATTAAGAAGCCAAATGCAATAGTTTTAACTTCTACTGCTAATCAGGCTACCGAGTTTATATCAGGTCGTTTTGGAGGAAAAAGTAGTTTATACGTAAATCCGTATTCGGGAGATGTTTCTGGAGAGATCATCTCCAGAGAAACAAATATGTTTAAAATAAGAAAGCTGCATGGAGAATTGCTGATGGGCAAATTCGGTACCAAAATCATTGAGCTTATCGCTAGCTGGATGGTAGTTTTAATACTTACTGGTCTATATGTCTGGTGGCCCGATCGAGGCTGGAATATAACAGGCTTTTTTATTCCCAGAATAAATCAGGGAAAGAGAACATTTTTTAGAGATTTACATTCGATTACTGGTTTTTGGATTTCGGGATTGCTGCTGCTTATTCTGGCTGGCGGTTTTCCCTGGACAGATGTGGTTGGTGAAAATTTTAAACAACTTCAAAAAATAACAAATACAGGATACCCAACTACATGGCAAGGGCATCAATTGCAATCGAATGATAAAGGAAATGCTTTAACATTAGACCAAATGGTAGCCAAAGCAGAAGCGCTTCATCTTCCAGGAACAGTCATGGTACATTTTCCAAAAGATTTTAAAGGTATCTTTAGCGTATCTAACTTAAATCCATCTGATCTAAATACTCAAAAAAAAATTCATTTTGATCAGTATTCTGGTAAACAAATCCTATCTAATAACTGGAGTGATGTAGGGATATTAATGCGTGGACGTATGTGGGTTATGGCTTTTCATCAGGGAGAGTTTGGAGTCTGGAGCTGGTGGTTGATGTTATTAACCGCATTGGCATTAACTATAATGAGCATAGCTGCACTGGTTTCTTATACACTACGAAAACGTAAAGGAACCTGGGGAGTACCAAAAGTCCCTGCAGCCTTCAATGTTGGATATGGAGTTATTACATTGATAGTACTCCTCGCCATCCTATTCCCTCTATTCGGAATAAGTCTCCTTCTAATTTTAGGTATCGAGTATTCAAGAAATAAAATCAAAAAATCATAATCTAATATGTATATGTTATCTTTCATTCTAATTACAGCAATTTCATTTTGTCTTCTTTGCATTATTATTCAAATGTATAAAATGAATAAAATAGGAAAGCAATACAAAGAAGCTAAACTTCATCAGAAAAATGAAAAACAATATCTTTGAAGTTCTTATTCTGAAGACAGAATAGAAATAAAACGTTCAAATAATTAGATTAAAAAAATCAAAAAATTACAATTATGAAATTATCATTTTTATATTCAATTATAGTATCAATAGTGTTATGTATATCCTGTAATCAACTTTCTAAAGAAGAACAGGAATTCGACGTTCTCATGAAAAAAGTTATTGATGTTCATGATGAAGTTATGCCAAAAATGGGAGAAATGAGTAATCTTATCAAAGAATTAGAGTCTAAAATAGATACGACTGTTCAAGGAAAATCATATGCAAAAGCGCAACAGGATGTAAAAGATGCCTATGACTTTATGATGACCTGGATGAGTGATTTTAGTGATAAATTTCCTCATGAAGAAGAAGGTGGAAAGGCAGATTCAGAAAAAATATCATCACAAATGAAACTACTACGAGAAGAAGAAATTAAAGTTCATTCATTAAAAGATCAAATCAATTCTAGTATTACAAATGCAAAACAATTGTTAGAAAAGTCATAATGATCGATTGCTGTGTTATTTGTAAAAATGTTTTACTTTAGCAATCGCAACAAATCATATTAAAAATCGATGAAAAAAAATATTTTATTTATTTGTGTATTGTTTATTTCAACTTTGTCTACTCATGCACAGAAAAAAAAGGATCTCCTTGAGGAAATAGATAAATTAAGAAAGGAATTAAAAACTACTGAAGCTGAGTTAAATAGTTCTCGTAAAAAAGAGAAAGCTACATTAACACAGGTTGAGACAATGGAAGCACAAGTAAAAGATCTAAAAGAAACAAATGCTTCTCTTTTAACCAATATGAGTAGTTTTACCGAATTATCTAATCAAAAAGCTAAAAACTTAGAAACTTCTCTGAAAAGTCTTCAGGAAAAAGATAAGCAAATTAAAACTATAAATGATGCCATTAGCAAAACTGATTCTACCAAACTAGCAACATTAACCGTTTTTAAAAATGCACTGGGCGGCGAAGCTAATATTGCAGTACAAAACGGAGCTGTATTAATCACTCTGGCTAATACAATGCTGTTTGGTAATGATGATAATTATGTAATTGATGACAAAGCCAAAGGTACTATAGAAAAAATAGCAAAAGCTTTAAATGCAAAACCTGATTTAAAAATCATTGTCGAAGGAAATAGCAATGCTATCAACTTTAAAAACAAAAGCATTAAGGATAATTGGGATCTTAGTACAAAGCAAGCCGCATCAGTAGTAAGAACATTACAAAATGATTTTAAAGTTGATCCAAAAAGAATGAATGTTCTGGGAAAAAGCGAATACGGTTCACAAAGTATAGAAACTGCCACCAGAATTATAATCGATCCTAAATTTGATAAGTTCTATAATTTAGTTAAAAATAATATGAAAAACGAGGCTAAAAAATAAAAAATATGTTATAAAAAATCCAGTCTGTTTGACTGGATTTTTTATATATAGCTAGTACTCATTTCTAATTTAAAGATTACCCTTTTAATTTACAGTAATACCTCCCTCCTATTCTTCTTTTACACCAACAACATCACAAAAATGTGAAAATCAATACCTTAAAAAGATGTTAACATAACTTTTATAATACTTCTAACAAATCTTTAATTATAAATTATGAATCCTATTAAAAACTATTAGATAAATTTAGGTTCATTGTTAACAATAGACTTAAACCTTAAATGTCTATAAATCTTAAGATAAAACTTCTTAAAACATTTATTATGAAATTAAAAATGTTAAACTTAGGCAACAAACTGAGTAAAAAACAGCAACAAACCATTAAAGGAAGTGCCCCTATAGGCTGTCTTGGTGATAACAGATGTCATGCAGGTGATGTTTGCTGTGACGACACTCATACCTGTTTAAGACCATGGGCTTGCCCTAACTCATGATTTTCATGAAAACTATTT
>CAKMZM010000099.1:0-8650 GCA_929200365.1 uncultured Flavobacteriaceae bacterium
TTTTTATACTCTCTCACAAATAAAATACTGACAACCACTTATTTTTAAGGTTTTATCGTAGTTTTTTACAATTTCATTTAAAGTTTTTCTTTTACCTTCAAACTTCACATTTTGCTCTCTAATTTTATCTTTTTACCGAAACGTAGCTACAGCTATGTCTCTCAAATTTATTATTATAGAACAAAAGCCAAAATTATCGCCAACAAACAAAAACTTCAAATGAGTTCATTATATTTAGCAATTCAAAAAACTTGATGTTATGAGTATCGTTTCTTTTATAGCAAAGCAGATTCCTGTTTCAGAAAAACAAATTGCTAAAACTATTTCCTTACTAGAAGATGGAGCTACGATTCCCTTTATCTCTAGATATCGTAAAGAAATGACAGGAGATCTTGATGAGGTAGCTATCGGTGAAATAGTAAAATTTAAAGCTGCTTTTGAAGCTTTAGAAAAAAGAAAACAAAGTGTATTAGCTGCAATCAAAGAACAAGAAGCGTTAACCCTTGAGTTGGAGAAAAAAATTCTGGCTGCCGATACACTTACACAAGTAGAAGATCTGTATTTACCATACAAGAAAAAAAGAAAAACCAAAGCTTCTGTTGCCAAAGAACAAGGACTAGAACCTTTGGCAAAAATCATTATGCAACAAAAAGAAGAAGAAATCCTTTTTGTAGCCTCACAATATCTAAACAATACAATTACTACCGAAGAATTAGCATTACAGGGAGCAAGAGATATAATTGCCGAATGGATTAATGAAGATGAAAAAATAAGAAATAGACTACGAAGATTATACCAACGTAAAGCCACTATAACTTCTACTATAATTAAGACAAAAAAAGATGAGGAAGAATCTCAAAAATACTTACAATATTTTGATTGGGAAGAATCTCTTCACAAATGCCCTTCACATCGATTATTAGCAATTCTAAGAGCCGAAAATGAAAAAATAGTACGAGTAAAAATTACAGTACCAGAAGATAATGCATTAGACATTATAGATGATGTGATGATCAAAACTAATGTTGAAGCTTGTACAGATCACATGTTTTTGGCTAGTTCTGATGCTTATAAACGATTATTAAAACCAGCAATTTCTACAGAAATACTCAATCAATATAAAGAAAAGGCAGATGATAATGCCATAAAAGTTTTTGCCCAAAATTTAAAACAGTTACTATTAGCCGCTCCTTTAGGTCAAAAGAGAATACTGGCTTTGGACCCTGGTTTTAAATCGGGCTGCAAAGTAGTTTGTCTGAATAATCAAGGAGACTTATTACATAATGAGAATATCTATCCTCATCCTCCGCAGCGAGAAACCACAAATGCTATTAAAAAAATACGATCTCTTGTAAATGCATATAAAATTGAAGCCATTGCCATAGGAAACGGAACCGCTGCCAGAGAGACAGAAACTTTTATTAAAAAAATTCCATTTGATCAACCAATCCAGGTATTTATGGTAAATGAAAGCGGAGCTTCAGTATATTCAGCATCAAAAATTGCAAGAGCAGAGTTTCCAACTTATGATGTAACTGTGCGTGGTGCAGTATCTATCGGAAGACGACTAGCCGATCCTTTGGCAGAATTAGTAAAAATCGATCCAAAAGCTATAGGAGTAGGGCAGTATCAACATGATGTAGATCAAACCAAGCTCAAAAACGAATTAGATACTGTGGTAATGAGTTGTGTAAACGGTGTGGGTATTAATGTAAATACTGCTAGTATTCCCCTACTAAGCTATGTGTCGGGTATTGGCGAAAAGCTTGCAGAAAATATTGTAGCATATCGATCAGAAAATGGAGGAATACAATCACGTGAAGAACTGAAAAAAGTACCTAGACTAGGAGGAAAAGCTTATGAACAGGCAGTAGCTTTTTTACGAATCACTAGTCCTAAAAACCCACTTGATAATTCTGCGGTGCACCCAGAACGATATAAATTAGTTTCAAAAATGGCAAAAGATGCAGAAGTTCCTATAAGTGAATTAATAGGAAATAAAGAAACCATTACCAAAATCAAACTGCAAAGTTATATTACTGAAGAAGTAGGGCTTCCTACATTAACCGATATTGTTAAAGAATTAGAAAAACCTGGTGTAGACCCTAGAAAAAAAGTAACAGTCTTTGAATTTGATTCTAATGTAAAAACTATAAAAGATATAAAAACAGGAATGAAACTACCCGGAATTGTAAATAATATTACAAATTTTGGATGTTTTGTAGATATAGGGATTAAAGAAAGCGGTTTAATTCATATCTCAAAATTGGCAAATGAATATATAAGTGATGTAAATGCTGTAGTACAATTACATCAACATCTAATGGTAACTGTAATTGATATTGATATAAACAGAAATAGAATTCAGCTTTCTCTTATTGATTAGATAGATATAAAAGCATAAAAAAACCCAACTCTCATGAAGTTGGGTTTTTATGTATTTGAATACAAAATTATTTTTTCTCGTCAATTTTAGGATCTTCTTCCTCTTTTGAAGCATCCTTAAATTCTTTTATACCACTACCAAGACCCCTCATTAGCTCGGGAATTTTCTTTCCACCAAATAAAAGCAACACAATTGCTACAATTAGAGCAATTTGCCATGGGCCAATCATTCCTAAAAATATACTAGATAATATCATGATCTTAACTAATTAGATTACAAAGTTAGCAAGAAATGATGAAAAATAGGTTTTAAGCTGTTAAAAAACGGTTTTTATATCAATTTTATTAAAACAGATAGACGATTTGCATATCAAAACCGTTGTATTTTTAATCCTACTTTGTCTCTAAGGGCGTTTCCCTATCGGGTCGGGCTTTTCGTTACAATTCCTCGCCCCTCCTATCGTTGAGCTGTGGGATTTTCACTGCAATCCCTAACGCGTTTTTACCAACGCTATTGGTAAGATGACATAACAGGATTAATATAGATAAGTTGAAATCACTTCTATATCTCAGGGCTTAACTTTTTGCAAAAAAAGACGGCTTTGATTAAAATAATAATACAGTAATATGATAATAAAGACAAAATTAGAAGGTAAAATGTAAATTTCGCAGGTAAAAGGTAAACCCAAGATGAGTTCATTATGTATATTTGCGATTAATGATCCCGATTTGATAACATTCTTTATTGAAGATGTAATCTATGGCAAAAAAGAACAAAGAACAAAAAAAAATTACCAAGAAGCTACTTAACAAGTATCGCTTGGTTATCCTTAATGAGGATACTTTTGAAGAACGAATATCATTTAAATTAAACAGGCTTAATGTTTTTGTAATGGTTACTATTACCTCAATTGTTTTGGTAGCAGGAACCACTTTTTTAATAGCATTTACACCACTTAGAGAATATATCCCAGGATATTCTTCTACCTCACTCAATTTGAGAACTAACAGATTGGTGGCTACTACAGATTCTTTAGAGTCGGTGATTAATATAAATCAGGAATATTATAAATCGATCAGAAAAGTACTTACAGGAGATGTAAAAACTGTAGAATTTGATATTGATTCTGCAATACAATCCCAAAAATTAAATCCTGAAGAGGTAGATCTTAAACCCTCAGAACAAGACATACAACTTCGTGAAGAAGTATCCAAAGAAGATAAATATAGTCTATTCGAAAGTGAAAAATCAAGCTCTGATTTTTCATTGTTTCCACCAGTAAAAGGTAATATCACTTCTTCCTATAGCATGAATGAAAAGCATTATGGTATAGATGTAGCAGTCCCCAAAGATACTCCCGTAAAGGCAGCATCTTCTGGAACCGTAATTTTTTCTGAATGGACTGCAGAAACGGGTCATGTAATTATACTTAAGCATAGCAATAACTTACTTACTGTATATAAACATAATGCTTCTCTAACCAAGCAACAAGGAGAACAAGTTAAGGCTGGAGAAGTAATTGCTACGGTAGGTTCGACAGGAGAGTTGTCTACAGGACCTCATTTACATTTTGAATTATGGCGAGATGGATACCCAACAAATCCTTCTAACTTTATTGATTTTGAACAATAATTATCTATGTCTTTAAAAACGTTAGGAGCTAAAGTATTTGCTAAAAAAATTCGCAAAAAAATTAATAAATGGGCATCAAACCCAATAAAAACCCAAAAACAAGTTTTTGCAAATCTTATAGAAAAAGCAAAAAGCACGACCTTTGGCAAAGATCATAATTTTCAGGACATAAAAACACACTCAGATTTTATTAAAAATGTCCCAATACGAGATTATGAACAATTAAAATTATATGTAAATCGTGTTGTAGCTGGTGAGAACGATGTACTTTGGCCAGGAAAACCATTATATTTTGCTAAGACATCAGGAACCACAAGTGGAGCAAAATTTATTCCCCTTACCAAAGATTCTATGCCTAGCCATATTAGAGCAGCTCGTAATGCGATTTTGTGCTATATAGAAGAAACTGGAAAAACTGATTTTGTAGAAGGGAAAATGATATTTCTTCAGGGAAGCCCTAAGATGAGTGAAAAGAATGGAATAATGCTAGGCAGACTTTCTGGAATAGTAGCACATTATGTACCAAAGTATCTTCAAAAAAACAGAATGCCCAGCTGGGAAACCAATTGTATTGAAGACTGGGAGCAAAAAGTTGATGCTATTGTAGAAGAAACGGTTCATCAAAATATGACAGTAATAAGTGGTATTCCGCCATGGGTACAAATGTATTTTGAAAAATTACAGCAAAAGGCAAACAAAACCATAGGAGAACTTTTTAAAGGTTTCGAGCTATTTATATATGGAGGAGTAAATTTTGAACCCTATAAAGCTACATTCGAAAAACTAATTGGTAGAAAAGTAGCAAGTATAGAATTGTATCCAGCTTCAGAAGGATTCTTTGCGTTTCAAGACAGTCAAAATGAAAAAGGAATGCTACTGCAATTAAACTCGGGTATATTTTATGAATTTGTAAAAGCAGATGAGTTTTTTGAAGAAAACCCCAGTAGACTAACTATTGGAGAAGTAGAAAAGGGAATAAATTATGTTATGCTTATTTCTACCAATGCTGGACTATGGGCATATAATATTGGTGATACTGTAATGTTTACAAGCATATCACCATACAGAGTGGTTGTTTCTGGTAGAATAAAGCATTTTATTTCGGCTTTTGGAGAACATGTAATAGGTAAAGAAGTCGATCAGGCAATTAAAGACGGTATAGAAGCAACAGGAGCAATGATCAATGATTTTACTATTGCACCACAAGTTAATCCCGATGATGCAGAACTACCATATCACGAATGGTTTATAGAGTTTCGTGAAACTCCAGATGATATAGAAAAACTAGCTTTAGAGATAGAAAAATCATTGCGAAAGCAGAACTCATATTATAATGATTTGATCGAAGGAAAAATATTGAAAACATTAAAAATAACAGTTGTTCCTAAAGATGGATTTAAAAATTATATGAAATCTGTAGGCAAACTGGGAGGTCAAAATAAACTCCCAAGACTTTCTAATGATAGAAATATTGCAGATACACTCACCACTATAATAGACAAATAGGTTATATTTGTTGCGAAAAATTTATGGCAAATCTAATATTACAAGGAAGAACAAGAGCCCAAGAAAGTTCTAGCGCAATAGAACGTCTGTATATAACTATGCGTCATCTTTTTAATAGAGGTTTTTATAAACCTATGGGAGTTTCTGGAGATACGCTTAGAGAAGCACTATTAACACTTCGCCCAGAAATTTATGGATCTGTCGCCGAAGAAAAAGTTGAGCTTAAAGGGTTACTCTATGTTATCGATCGTTTACCATATGGTATTGAAGAGTGCCGATATATTAATCTAACGAGCGATGAAGGATATAAAAACTCTCACTTTAAAGCTATAGTACCTCCCAAAAGACGCAGAAACTGTTATCGTATAGATGAAGAACAAATGAATATCGAGATCACCCGAGGACGATCAGAAATTTATGATATTCTTACACATCTTACATTTTTGTTTATAGAATCACATAAGATTATGAATCAGGTAGTGATTAATGAGCAAGGTAATGTGACAAGGGATTGGCAAAAATTAGAAAAAGCTATAACTTCAAAAAAAGAGTTAACCAAGGCAGAAAGGGAGGTCGCTTTGACCCATACAGCTAATATTTTAGGAAGAACCTTTGAAGAAGTTTCTTCTGTGTATGGTAGTTTTTCTTGTCCAGAAAACAAAGAACGGTTTTTGGATATTATTTATTGGTTGGGTAAGCTGGCAATAGAAGAATCAATTGAAGATGAAAAGAGAATTGTAACCTTTAGTCCAGTATTAAGAGAAAGACTGGGTCATCATATTCATGGAGAGATTTGGGCAAATACAATTAAAAAGAAATTAGAAGAACTAAATGTACTACACCGTCCAATCCATATCATTAGCGCTAATATGCATAGTGTAATGAATGCATTATACGCCCCGATAGCATTAAAAACAGAACTAAAAGACAAAAATACTTTTGATGTTTATGAGTCATTAAGCGATAATAAAAATGATAAATTAAGAGCAAAAGTGCGAAAGTTAGCCTTGCAAAAAGGAATGACTTACATAGAGGATCAAAGTGGTGCAAATATAAATGTACAGATATTTGATACTGCTCAATATGCAGATAGTGAATATAAAAATCTGATTGCTAATATCGAAGATAGTGATAAACCAGTTATTATTGTTATGGATTATGCATTTGGTGAACAGGCATATGAGACCATGGATGAGTTGTTAAAACCATATATAACTACCCAGGGAGCCAAAACACATATTGATGTTAAATCTATTTCTATTATGGGTAAAGCGGGTATTCTTGAAGGAGGAAAAGGTGATATTATGATACCATCTGCTCATGTTTTTGAAGGAACAGCAGATAATTACCCGTTTAAAAACCAGTTAAAAAAGGAAGAACTAGAAGGTCATGGGATTGATATCTATGATGGAGCAATGATTACCGTTTTAGGAACATCTTTGCAAAATAGAGATATTCTAAAGTTTTTTCATGACTCTACCTGGAATGTAATTGGCTTAGAAATGGAAGGAGCTCATTATCAAAAGGCCATACAATCGGCTTCAAAACTTAGAGGTAGTATCAGTCCTAAAGTAAAAGTACGATACGCTTACTATGCTTCAGATAACCCGTTAGAAACAGGAAGCACTTTAGCTTCTGGAGGATTAGGAACCACAGGAGTAAAACCAACATATCTAATAACCGAAAAAATAATAGAACAAATATTTGAAGAGTATTATGAATGATGAAAATTACAAAGACGAAATAGACTTAATGCAAATCTTTAGCATGATTAAGAAAGTTTTTAAAAACTTTCTTAAATTGATTATTTCTGTAATTGTTTTCTATAAGAAAAAATGGATCGTGTTTTTGATTTTGTTACTTTTGGGTGGAGCAATCGGATTTTTTATAGATCAAAATAAAGATGCCAAAAACCAGTATACACAAGAAATTATAATAGAACCTAAATATAATTCTGGTGAGTATATATATGATTTTATAGAAGACCTAGAAGATAATTTTAAAGACAGTCTATTTGTTAAGAAACTCGGATTAGAAATGGATTTGGTAGAAAATATAAAAAAGATTTCTTTCGAACCTATAATTCTAGCTGAAGATGTTCTAAGTAAACTAAATGAAGAGTATAATGACAAAGGATCTTTTATTGAAGTTTATGATGAAAAATTATTAGAAGAAAAAAAATATAGAAATTTTTATAAACAACATAAGTTAACTATAATATTTGATAACTTAAATAATGATAATGTAAAGGTTGCTGAGAACATTTTAAAGTATATTAAGTTAAATAACTACTTTAAAGAAGTATTAGATTTAGAATTAAAACAAGCCAATGCAGATTTGGCTCAAAATAAGAAATCATTACAGTTTGTTAATGAGTATTTAACTAATTTAAACAGAAATCCAAGCCAAAATGATAATGAGAGCAAATTTGTTTTTGCTTCAGAATCAGAAACCCCTACAATTTCTTCTTTGTTAAAAAGAAAAGCAGAATTGATTGATATAATCAATGAAAAAGAAAAACAATTAGTATTAGATAAAGAGGTATTAACTATTGTACATTATGGAGATATTATTTCTGCAAGAAAAAAGTTATTGAACAGGACACTATTTATAATCCCTTTAGCTCTTATAGGATTAGTTTCTTTGTTTTACTTTTTTAAATATGTATCAAGAAGAGTAAATAATTTTGTTGAAGAAGAGTAGGAAAAATCAATCAATAACTAGTTAGCTAAAAGCACTATTATGTTGTATCCATTAAAGTTTCATCCAATCTTAAAAGAAAAAATATGGGGAGGAAATAAATTAAAAACGATATTGAATAAACCTTCTGTGGGTGAAAATATAGGGGAGAGTTGGGAGATTTCAACAGTCGGAAATGATATTTCAGTAGTATCTAATGGCAAGCTAGAAGGAAAGAAACTTAATGATTTGATAAGAGCATATAAAGCTGAATTATTAGGTAAAAAAGTATATCAGGAATTTGGAGATCAATTTCCTTTATTAATTAAGTTTATCGATGCCAAACAAGACCTATCAGTTCAATTGCATCCAAACGATATATTGGCCAGAAAGCGTCATAATTCTTTCGGAAAAACAGAAATGTGGTATGTTGTACAAGCTGATCCT
>CAKMZM010000099.1:8750-11154 GCA_929200365.1 uncultured Flavobacteriaceae bacterium
TCGTTAATTGCCGAAATTCAACAAACATCAGATATTACCTATAGAGTTTATGATTGGGATAGAAAAGACAGTAACGGAAACGAGAGAGAATTGCATACAGATCTGGCATTAGATGCACTGGATTTTAAAGGAGACAAATCTTTTAAATTAGAATATAAAAAAGATAAAAACAAAATCAATAATCTCATTTCGGGTACTTATTTCACAACGAATACAATTAGAATTGATCATGATTTAAAAAGAGATTACAAACACCTAGATTCGTTTAAAATCTTGATGTGCGTTGAAGGAAGTGGGAAAATAAGAACTGGTAACAACTCTACAGGCATCTCTTTTGGTGAAACCATATTAATCCCCGCCAAAATCGAAAACATACTAATTCAAAGTAATACTCAGGAGATAAAATTATTAGAAGTTTATATCTAATATATTATGAAGAAAAACATATTAATAACAGGCGGAGCAGGGTTTATAGGGTCTAATTTTGTGAATCTTATTTCAAAAAATAGTGACTCAAAAATTATCAATCTTGATGCATTAACCTATGCTGCTGATCTTGCTAATATTGAAATCAAAAATGATACAAACTATACTTTTATAAAAGGAGATATTTGTGATTGGAGTGTGGTAGAAAAAATTTTTATAGAACATAATATTGATACCGTAGTTCATTTTGCAGCAGAATCTCATGTAGATAATTCTATTACAGGGCCAAGAGCATTTATTGAAACGAATATTGTAGGAACATTTAATTTACTACAAGCCGCATATCAAATGTGGATGAAAGACCCAAATCAATTAAAGACAGAGTTTAAGCATGCTCGTTTTCTACATATTTCTACCGATGAGGTATATGGAACATTACCAAAAACAGGTCTTTTTACCGAAAAAACCCCATATGCACCCAACAGTCCATATAGTGCTTCTAAAGCATCTTCGGATATGTTGGTGAGAAGTTATTTTCACACTTATGGATTACCAGTAGTAACCACTAATTGTTCAAATAATTATGGACCCAGACAGCATGATGAAAAACTAATCCCTACTATTATTAGAAAAGCAATTAACGAAGAAAACATACCCATTTATGGTGATGGTAAAAACATAAGAGATTGGTTATATGTTTTAGATCACTGTAAAGGAATAGATTTGGTATTACATACAGGAAAAATAGGAGAAACCTATAATATTGGAGGCAAAAATGAAAGAGAAAACATATATATAGCTACTGCCATTTGTAAAATTTTGGATACCATAAAACCAAGAAAAGATCGCAAATCATATAAGGATCTTATTACCTTTGTTACCGATAGACCAGGTCATGATTTTAGATACGCCATTGATGCCACCAAAATTGAAAGCCAACTGGGGTGGAGCGCAGAGGAAAATTTTGAATCAGGAATTGTAAAAACAATCAGATGGTATTTGAATAAGTATATTGAAGATAAATCCGAAAACAGGTGACAGATGTTTACTAAAATTTTGGATTCCAAGATAAACAGTTTTTTTACTGTTAAAAAACAAATAGCTTCTGACTTCGGACACCCGACTTCAGACTAATAAAAAAAGAGATGAAAGGAATAATATTAGCAGGAGGATCAGGAACTCGTTTGCATCCGCTTACATTAGCGATTAGTAAGCAATTAATGCCAGTATATGATAAGCCAATGATATATTATCCTCTTTCTACGTTAATATCTGCGGGGATTAGAGAAATTCTTATGATCTCTACTCCACAAGATTTACCATTGTTTGAAAAACTCTTGGGCAATGGTATAAGTTATGGTTGTCGGTTTGAATATGCGATTCAGGAACAACCTAACGGGTTAGCGGAAGCTTTTATTATTGGAGAAGAATTTATTGGAAACGATAAAGTTGCTTTAATATTAGGTGACAATATATTCTATGGATCAGGATTAGAGAAACTTTTAGAAAACAATAACGATCCAGATGGGGGAATTATTTATGCATATCATGTACATGATCCAGAGCGATATGGTGTTGTTGATTTTGATAAGAGTGGACAAGTAATTTCAATAGAAGAAAAACCAGAACAACCAAAATCAAATTATGCCGTACCAGGCATCTATTTTTATGATAATGAGGTGGTGCAGATTGCTAAGTCTATTACACCAAGTACTCGGGGAGAATTAGAAATTACAGATGTAAACAATGCATATCTGCAACAGGGAAAACTGAAAGTAAGTATTTTGGATAAAGGTACAGCCTGGTTAGATACAGGAACATTTAATTCATTAATGCAGGCGTCTCAGTTTGTTCAGGTTATAGAAGAACGGCAGGGGCTTAAAATCGGAGCTATAGAAGAAATGGCATATAAAAAAGGCTTTATAGATAAAGAACAACTGCATAAGTTGGCACAACCTTTATTAAAAAGTGGATATGG
>CAKMZM010000099.1:11254-12786 GCA_929200365.1 uncultured Flavobacteriaceae bacterium
TGTGAAGAACAAAAAACAATATGAACTCATTTAAAGTTTTTATTTGTCAGCGAGAATTTTGGCTTTTGTTCTATAATGAAGACTTTTTTGAGAGGCATAGCTGTAGCTACGTTTCGATAAAAAGACAAAATTAGAGGGCAAAATGTGAAATTCGCAGGTAAAATAAAAACTTTAAATGAGTTCTATAAATAAAAATTAAATTGCAAATAGAAAATACATACATAGAAGGATGTTTTATACTCAAACCTACAATGTTTGAGGATGAAAGAGGTTCTTTTTTTGAATGCTATAACCAAAAAGTATTCAAAAAAATTACTGGGTTAAACATTGATTTTGTTCAGGATAATCAATCTGTTTCTGGTAAAGGTGTGCTTAGAGGGTTACATTTTCAAACAGGAAAATATGAGCAGGCAAAATTAGTTAGAGTAATTCAGGGAGAAGTATTAGATGTAGCTGTAGATATGAGACCAGACTCCAAAACCTATAAACAACATTTTTCTATCATCCTGAATGATCAAAATAATTTCCAACTATTTATCCCAAGAGGTTTTGCACATGGATTCATCACATTAAGTAAAAGTGCAATTTTTGGGTATAAATGTGATAATTATTACCATAAACCCTCAGAATCAGGTATTATATACAATGATCCTGATCTTGCAATTGACTGGAAGATGGATTTTTCAGAAATTCAGCTGTCAGGAAAAGATAAAAAACTACCTTTTTTGAAAGATTTGAAAAGTGAATAAAAAACCTAACACAAAACATATTTTAGTAACCGGGTCCGACGGGCAATTGGGGCAATGTCTCAAAAAAATTGAAAGCAACTATCTAAATGTTAAAATGCATTTTACCGATTATGAGGCTTTAGATATTACAAAAAAAGAAGCACTAGAAGAATCTTTCTTAACATGGAGATATGATTTTGTAATTAATTGTGCAGCATATACCAATGTAGAGCAAGCAGAAAAAGAGCCTGAAAAAGCGTTTAAAATAAATGCAAAAGGGGTTAAAAATATCGCTGAGGTGTGTTTAGAATTTGACACTACATTAATTCATATTTCTACAGATTATGTGTTCGATGGTAAAAAGAATACTCCATATACCGAAGAAGATCTCCCAAACCCTATAAATGAATATGGCAAATCAAAATTGGCAGGAGAACAATACCTGCAAAATGTTTTGGAAAAATACTTTATTATCAGAACCTCTTGGTTATACTCAGAATTTGGTCATAATTTTTTTAAAACGATTTTAAGGAAATCAAAAACAGAAACAGAATTGACTATCACAACTTCTGAAAAAGGTACACCTACCAATGCTAATGATCTGTCTCAGTTTATATTAAATTTAGTTATTAGTAATAATGAAGAATATGGCATATATCATTATAGCAATATGGGCGAAGCTACTTGGTATGATTTTGCAAAAGAAATTTTAAAAGTTTCAGGTAAACTTGACACGATAAATCTTAAAAAAACCAATAATTATCCTACTTTTGCAGTCCGACCAAAGTATAGTGTTTTGAGTAA
>CAKMZM010000100.1 GCA_929200365.1 uncultured Flavobacteriaceae bacterium
TTGTCATGTACTAAATATTTTTTTATAAAAAGTAAATTTGTAGTACATCTATTTTCTCTGTAATATATTTGTGAGTTTTTCATTTTTTTTGAAAAAACTAATATAACATTACTTTTGCAGGATATTGGGTAACATAATTTTCAAGACTAACTTGGGTGATCAATTTATCATAGAACAAATCAAAAACAAAAATGTTAAAGTTTTTGAATCTATATTTAAACAATATTTTAAAATACTTACTGTATATGCCAAAAGTTATGTTTTGGATCTCGATACAGCACAAGATATTACACAAGAAGTGTTTATAAAACTCTATGAAAAAAAAGATGAACTTATTATCCATACTTCTTTAAAATCATTTTTGTATGCATCTGTAAAAAACCGATGTTTGGATTATATCAAAATTCATAATATCCGTCAGCAGCATAAAGATATCATTCAAAAAGAATCTTCTATTCTTATAGAAGAAGATATCGATGTCATAGAAAAAACAGAATTACAAGAAAAAATCTATAAAGCTATCAAGACCCTTCCTAATCAAAATCAAAAAATTTTTATGTTAAGTCGATTCGAAGGAAAAACCAATCAAGAGATTGCCGATGAACTCAAAATAAGCAAAAGAACAGTAGAGACCCATATTAGTAATGCTCTTAAAAAAATAAAATCATTAGTTCTTTATGCTTTTATAATTCTTTTTTTCAGCTAGTTGCGATTTTTTTTCAGTTCATATTCCATTTTTTTTACTTTTTTATTACGTGTAGGTTCATTTCTGTTCGTCATATAGATGATTACAAAAAAACTGAAGCAAAATGCTTTGTTTTTTAATAACAAATTCTATAACACCTATTAATATGGAATCAAATATGAATATGAACAACCGAATGAATTTGGAATATACCTTAATTAGATGTTTTTCTAATAAAGCAACACCCGAACAAGAAATGTTTGTCCAACAATGGGTATCCCAAAATCCAGATAATATTTTCTATTATCAAAAGATCCAGCGATTATGGATTCAAAGAATAGATCTATAATATTATTAAGAGTAAAGAGTATCGTAATATAAATCACTAAATTTTTATAAAATTGAAAACAAAACAATTAACTTTTGTCTTTTGGGTATTATTGATATGCTTAAGCAAATCATTTAGTCAGGAAAAAACGTTAAAAAAATATACCATTAGTGGGTATGTAAAAGAATCAGGTAGTCAGGAATACTTGCCAACTGTATCCATTTATATTCCAGAACGTAATGTAGGGACCATTACCAATGATTATGGTTTCTTTTCTCTTACTGTCCCAGAAGGAATTCATGAATTAGTAGTCTCTTTTATAGGGTATGGCACACTCAAGAAATCGATCGACCTTAGTAGAGATGTAACTCTTAATTTTGATATGAAATTAGAAACAGAAAGTCTCGACAAAGTAATCATTAATGCGGATATAGGAAGGAATGAAAGCCAAGTTACTCAGATGAGTGCCGTGACCATAAGGCCTTCAGAAATTAAAGATATCCCTGCTATTTTGGGAGAAAAAGATGTGATCAAAGCATTACAGTTATTACCAGGCATTCAGAGTGGTAATGAAGGAACTTCAGGATTCTTTGTAAGAGGAGGAACCCCAGATCAAAATCTAATCATATTGGACGAATCCCCAGTATACAATGCTAACCATTTGTTTGGAGTATTTTCAGTATTTAATGGAGATGCAATAAAATCCATAGAAACATTCAAAGGAGGATTTCCTGCAAGATTTGGGGGTAGATTATCTTCAGTACTCAAAATAGATACAAAAAATGGAAATAAAGAAAGGTTTGGTGGAAAAGTGAGTGTAGGGTTGATATCTTCTTCTGTGATTGTAGAAGGACCAATCAAAAAAGGTAAAACCTCATTCATTTTTAGTGGGCGTAGGACATATGCAGACCTATTATTTAAACCTTTTCAAACATCAAATTTAAAAGTGGGATATTACTTTATGGATCTTAACTTCAAAATACATCATGTTTTTAATGAAAAAAATAAACTATACTGGAGTAATTATTTTGGACAAGATAAATTTAGTACCGTTGATAAAGAAATAGAAAACCAAAAGTTTAAAACAAAATTGTTTTGGGGAAACATTACTTCTACATTACGATGGAATCACCAATTTAGCGATCAATTTTTTTCTAATACGTCCTTAATTTTTAGTAATTATAATTTTGGGATTAAAGTTGACGAAAAGTATGACAATAAAATTTTTAACTTAAAAACAAACTCAGGAATCAATGACTATGGTATTAAATCTGATTTTAATTATTATCCAAACCCTAAGCACTCTATACGATTTGGACTGGCATCTACATACCATAATTTTGTGCCAAAACAATCTAGAATAAAAGAAACAGGAATAAGTGATTCTAATATTACACAAAAAATAGAATCTCTGGAGAGCGCATTGTACCTTGAGGATGATTGGAAAATCACCAATGCTTTAAGTCTCTCTCCTGGGCTAAGATTGACTCATTTTCAATATAAATCAACAGATTATTTTAATATAGAACCAAGAGCTACTATTGCCTGGAACGTAAAACCAGATCTTACGCTAAAAGCTTCCTATTCCAAAATGAATCAATATATCCATTTACTATCTAATTCTGGAGTAGGATTGCCCACAGACCTTTGGGTATCTTCTACCGATCAGTTGAAACCTCAGATTTCTGAGCAATACGCTTTTGGTCTAGCCAAAGATTTTATAGATACTGGATATGCCCTTACTATAGAGGGATATTATAAAAAGATGGACGATGTAATCGCCTATAAAGAAGGAGCTTCATTTTTGTTATTAGAAGACCTGGGAACAGGAAAAGAAATAGATTGGGAAGAAAACATAACCACAGGTCAGGGGTGGGGATATGGAGCAGAAGTGTTGTTACGTAAAAAAACAGGGAAACTTAAAGGATGGTTAGGCTATACATTATCTTGGTCAGAACGCCAGTTTGCAGAGTTAAATCAAGGACGTAAGTTTTTTTCAAAATATGATCGAAGACACGATTTTTCTTTGGTAGGAATCTATAAACCCAATGACCGTATTACATTATCAGGAACATGGTTGTTCTCTACAGGCAATAATGTTAATCTACCAGATACCCAATCTTTGTCTAATACCACTAATTTTCCGATAGCAATTTCAAACCCATACCAATTTGATGGAACACGAACCTCGTTTAGCACAGAACGCAATAATTTTAGAGGAGAAAGCTACCATCGTTTGGATTTAGGAATACAGTTTCATAAAAAATTCTCAAAGAATAGAGCACGTACCTGGGGTTTTTCGGTATATAATATTTATGGAAGAAAAAACCCTTTTTATTATTATTTTAAAGATGCTAAACTTAAAAAAGTATCAGTCTTGCAATTTATTCCATCAATTAACTACACCTATAAATTCTAAAAAGTGAAATCAAAAAAAATAAAATTATTAGAAAAATATAAAGATATACAGATGAAATATTTTCAAAATATACTATTAATAGTCCTAAGTATTGGTTTTGCATGTTGCGAGACTAGCGTAGACGCAGATGACCTATTAGAAAAAGAACAATTAGTTGTCATTAATGGTTATATATCACCACAAGATGAACTGCTAAGGGTACAAGTGTCAAAATCCATATCAAGAGCAACAAGTGATATAAAAGATCAGGATTTGGTCATTAAAGATGCTACGGTGGTAATAACAGATATAGAGAACAATGAAGCAGTTCTTACATACGTAGATACAACTTTAAGTTATGAAGCACCTGCTAGTGATTTAGAAATCATACCTGGAAAAATGTACTTTTTGACTGTTATGACCCAAGGAAATGAATATAAAGCATCTTGTACTATACCCATAAATTTAACACAGGTAACAACAGATATTCAAATACAATATAGCGAATATGGAGATGATGGCTTATTAAAAGTATTGATCGAAGATGTTAAGGAACAACAAAATTTTTATGTTGTTGGAGCAGAGGTTACACAATATTTTCAACAGTATGATAATACCATTGATGAAAATGTATCTACTATAGATTTTGAGTTTGAACAATTTGTAACCGATGTAAGTAGAGAAAACGCCATAGTCTCTGCAAATGGATTTTTTAGATTTTTAGGAGGTGCCTTACCAGAGCGAAAAATACAGATTCAGGTAGCTAATACCGAAAAAATATTATATAATGCTTTAAGATCAACATTTTTGAACAATTACAATGATGGTGATGTTATTGCTGAACCCATTATTCCTCCAAATAATATTGAAGGTAAAAATGGGTTTGGCGTTTTTGCTGGATTTCAATTAACAGAAATAGAAGTGACTTTTACCCCATAGAATTTCCCAACGCTTACGTAGAGCATAGCACAAAGATGTAAGGCTTTTAGAACCAAGTGTCAAAATTAAAAAATCCTTGATACTTGGTTGTTGTAGCAAAGCAGTTTTGTTTCTGATGCTTCATACTATGGGAACTAGGTAGGTCATTTTCAAAACATAATATTACTATTAAAAACTACTATATATATCTATTTTTTATGCCTGAAAGTTAATTTTTTAATCAAAAGTCATGTCTTTGGCAGAAACCTTCAAGATTCGAGAAATCTTGAAAGCTCAAAAAAAGTGTTTTTTTGTACTATAGGCATAAAAATGGATAATTATAAAATATATTAATCTATTGCTTAAGAAACTAATTTAAGGTAGTTTTGACAACATAGTTTAGTTATTTTGGAAATGAAAATCGAACAAGAAAATCACATACTACAACTTATAATACGTTATCTACAAGATGATATAACAGATGATGAACGAAAGTTTATTGCAGATTGGATTGCCGAATCCGAAACTAATAAAACTTATTTTAATGATGTAAAAAATCTTTGGAACACTTCTGGAAATGTAATAGATTTTGATCAGATTAATGTAGATGAGCAGTGGGAGAAATTTAAGTCAAGTACAATCATTACAAAAAATAAAAAACAAAAATCAAATAGTATTTATCTTAAAATAGCGGCATCTATTGTAGTTTTATTAGGTTTAAGTTTTTATGTTAATTCTTTGCTTAATGCCGAAATAACCTTAATGGCAAAAGCGGGAACAGAAAATAAATTTTTATTGCCCGATGGCTCTACAGTCTGGCTTAATAATGGAAGTCAACTTACATATAAAAAGGATTTTGAAGGAGATAGCAGGGAATTACACTTGCAGGGAGAGGGTTTTTTTGAAGTCACAAAAAATAACAACAAACCATTTATTGTTAATACAAACGCTACACAAACCAAGGTTTTAGGAACCTCATTTAATTTGAAGAATGATTTAAAGACAAAAGAAGTTGAACTGGTGTTGGTAACAGGAAATGTTGAATTTTCGTCAGAGACCCATAAAGAAATCTTAGTGCCAGGAGATAGAGTTAAGGCAACTGTAAATGGTGAGTTGGTCAAAGAAATAAATAAAAGCCCTAATTTTTTATCATGGAAATCTGGTGTGCTAACGTTTGATAAAACGTTTATGCATCAAGTGGTGAAGGATATTCAATCACATTATCACAAACAACTAATCATAGATAATCAAGAATTGGTTAATTGTACATTAACAACCACCTTTAATAATGAGTCGTTTGAAGATGTTTTAGAGACTCTTAAAATATTATTTGATCTTACCTATAAGCAAAATGATCCCAATACGATTATTATGAAAGGAGGAAACTGTAATTTATAAAAACTTTAATTTTTTACAGAAATCAAGCTTTTGGACTATTTCTAATGTAGGAATAAAAATAGATAGTATCGTATTTTTGATAGTATTCATTGGGGGGATACATAGCTATGCACAAGAATCTATTTTGAACAGAAAAATCAATTTAGATAAACAAAATAGTACCATTGTTGAGGTGTTGGATGAATTAGAAGCTAAATTAGATTTTACGATCGGATATTCTGATAGTGCGATTAACCTTTCTAAGACCATCTCTGTTAAATGTGAAAATAAAACTTTGGCTCAGGTTTTAAGAAATATTTTTCCATCTAAGCTCTATCAGTTTAAGGTTTTAAAGAAAAAACTATTAATTTATAAAAGACCAAAAAAATACGTAGTTAGTGGTTATATTTCTGAAAAAGGAAGTCAGGAATATTTGAGTAATGTGTCTATTTATATTCCAGAACTGAACATAGGAACGACCAGCAATGATGATGGATTTTATTCTCTATCTATACCAGAAGGCAAGCACCAGATATTAATCTCATTTGTTGGGTATCATCATCTCAAAAAAAATCTTAACCTTACTGCCAATGTTACCATAAATGTAAATTTAGAATTAGACACTCAACATCTGGATGAAGTCATTATCAGTTCTGATCAACAACTCAATAAAAACGAAATTACACAAATCAGTTCTGAGAAATTGCTTCCTTCTACTCTAGAAAGTATACCTGTAATTCTTGGTGAAAAAGATGTTATCAAAACCTTGCAATTATTGCCAGGAGTACAATCTGATAATCAAAGCTCTTCGGGTTTTTATATTCGGGGTGGTGCTCCAGATCAAAACCTGGTTATATTAGATCAGGCTACAGTTTACAATTCTAACCACTTGTTTGGGATATTTTCAATATTTAATGGAGATGTAATTAGATCTTTAGAGATATTTAAAGGAGGTTTTCCAGCACGTTTTGGCGGAAGACTATCTTCTGTATTAAAAATAGATACCAAAAATGGAAATAAAGAAAAACTGAGAGGCAAAGTAAACATTGGTTTGATATCATCCTCTTTAATATTAGAAGGGCCTATAATAAATGAGAGAACATCCTTTGTAATAAGTGGTCGAAGAACGTATGCAGATGTATTGTTGTTACCATTTCAATCAAAAGAGCACAAATTGAGTTATTTTTTCAGTGATGTTAATGCAAAGCTTCATCACATAATAAATGATAAAAATAAAATGTATTGGAGTGCTTATTTTGGTGAAGATAAATATAAAGAAAAAGACAGCAATTTTGATGGTAGAAAATCAGTACAGAGTACACGCTGGGGTAATATTACTTCTACCTTACACTGGAATCATGAATTTAGTAATAAATTATTCTTAAATACGTCATTGATATTTAGTAATTATAATTTTTCTCTTAAAAATAATCAAGAAGAAGTATCAAATACTAGTTCTTCTGTTAAAACAAATGGAGGTATTAACGATTACGGAGTTAAGTTTGATTTTAATTACTACCCAAATCAAGATCATCAATTTAAGTTTGGATTAATGTCTACGTATCATCATTTTACACCAAAGGAAATTGATATAAGAGATAGTAATAACAATAAAATTGCAATCACCCAAAAAATCAAAACACTTGAGAATGGAGTGTATATTGAAGATGATTGGAGGATTAGTGATAAAATTAGTGTGTGTCTAGGAGTGAGATTCAGTCATTTTCAGCATAAATCTAAAAGTTATTTTAAACCAGAGATGAGATTTTCTCTCGCCTATCGATTACATCCTACATTTACAGTAAAGGCATCCTATTCAAAAATGAACCAGTATATTCACAGATTATCTAATAGTGGTTTAGGCCCTCCGATAGATCTTTGGATATCTTCTACCGAGAACTTGAAACCACAACTATCAGAACAATTTGTTTTTGGGCTGGTCAAAGGTTTTGGTACTACTAGTTATACTTTAACAATTGAAGGGTATTATAAAAAAATGGAAGATATCATTACATTTAAAGAAGGAGGAACTTTTGTAAGTCTAAAGAGTCCAGATGAGATTATAACATCGATTGGAGCTGTCGATTTTGTAAATGGGATTACAGCAGGGCAAGGTTGGGCATATGGAACAGAAGTTTTACTTCGTAAAAAAAAGGGGAAACTTACAGGCTGGTTAGGGTATACTTTATCTTGGTCTCAAAGACAATTTGATGATTTGAATAAAGGAAAAATATTTAAGGATCGACTTGATAGAAGACATGATTTTTCATTGGTAGGAATTTATAAACCAAGTAAGAAAATAACGATTTCTGCAAATTGGTTGTTTTCTTCAGGGATTAATTATACGCTTTCTAATATAGTAGGAATTTCTCCCGAAAATTCATTTCCGATAGCAAATGACAGTAACGAAAATAGTATACAGTTTACTACTAAAAAAAATAATTTTAAAGGTGAAAATACGCATCGCTTAGATTTGGGAATTCAATTTCATAAAATCACAAAACGCAATAGAGAAAGAATTTGGGGAATTTCAGGATATAATATATACGCTAGAAAAAATCCTCTTTATTACGAGATTTTAAAAAATGAAGAAAATTCTAGGAACGTATTATATAAGAATTACTTCTTTCAATTTATTCCATCAGTTAATTATACACTAAAGTTTTGATACATGAAAAACTATATTTTAATTTGTTTAATAACAATTAGTTGTGAAATATCAGAAAAAGTAGATTATAGGCAAAACGATGAGCAGTTGATTTTGATTAACGGATTTTTATCTCCCGAAGAAGAGATGATCAAAGTAAAAGTGTCTAAAACTATGTCTGTATTTGATGAGCCCTTGCAAATCGAACCTATAGATTTTGAAGAGGTTTCGGTGATCAAAGATGCAGTGGTTACTATTAAAAATGAAAATCAGGAAGAAATAACATTGGCATATTCTAGTCAAGATAAGGTATACCAGATTGCAGCTACAGCGTTTTTGATAATGCCGGGAAAAAGCTATAATTTAACTGTTATTGCCGAAGGAAAAGAATTTAAGGCTGTTTGTACGATCCCTATGAAAAAAATAGAGAGTGCGACTGTTATTAATGAATTAAAAAATGAGAATGGTTCTCAGAGTTATAATCTAAATGTAAGTTTTGATGATATCATAGGAGAGAATAGTTTTTATATCGTAGGAGCTTCATATAATACTGTAGATAGTATAAACGAAAACCGTTTAGTAGATTTTGATATTGAAAGATTTGTAACCGATGTAAATGGAGATGGACTTAAAATATCGACCAATGGTACTATTAATAATACATACCAGACTCTGGAAGTAGTCATAGAAATTGCAAATGTTGATGAACATATTTATGCCACTTTAAGAGCCTCTTTTTTAAATAGAGATCAAGAAAATAATGAAGCTCCTTTTTATCAACCTATTATACCCCCTAGTAATATAGAAGGAGATGGTGGTTATGGTGTTTTTGGAGGGTTCAGGTTACTCAAAAAAACAATAACACTTGATCCGATTTAGTCATTTTATGATGAACTTTTAAAATATCGGTAGATGAGGTATCCACCATACCCAATAAATAAAAAAATAATTATAGATCTAAGATTCCATTCTGCTTCTGTTTGTAATCGATTATATAGTCGAAGACTTCCGAATAAAACAAGTGCGATTCCTATCATTAGATCCCAAGTTCTGCGAGGAGATTTGTTATTGTTTTCCATAGTTTTTTAGGATACGTTTTTTTTAATAATAGAAAGTGCTGTTTCTAAATCTTTTTTTTGTACAAAAAGTTGAACATGATTAGGTACACCTCCACCAAAACCTGCCATCATACCAGATTTCATATCATCTCGGGTAATAGAGTTAATCCCATCATCTTGAAGCGTGGTTTGCAAAAATTGAACATTGATTAAACTACCAGTATACACTCTTTCATATTCACTTTCAGGAAACATAACGTTGATCATTTTTTAAGCATTAAAATATTTACTGTCCCATATGGCAGTATTAAAGTTTTTTCCAAGTGCAAATCCATAAAATAATACCACAGCTGCAACCGACTTAAACATAAAAAATAAAATCATAATAAAAGTAGATACATTACTATGTTTTGTAAACATGCCTTCTGGAACCATAAAAGTAAGTAAAAGACTTACTGAAAAGGTAAGTATAAGTAAATTTTCAAAACTTTTGAAAAACCACATTACAAATTTGCGAAGAGGATGTAAATCATTTCCCCATTTATGAATGAGATAGAAGTAATCATTACCCATAGGAGCAAAGAGTAAGGGGTCATCTGCATTTTCTAATTTAAATAATTTAGATGGTGCAATAATTTTAAACCCTTTCAATTCTGTTTGATGTTTTTTCTCAAGGTTTTTAATAGCAGAAATTGCTGACTGAGGTAATTTTCCTTTAAAATATTTAGCATCCAAAAAACGTAATCGGTAGATTATGCAGATGTTTTTGATTTGATCCAGATGATAAATTTTATCGGTTTCTACATGATCAAGATCAAGAAAATTCTGATCTGTATGAGAAGAGATTTCTAGGTTTTTAAGAATTTGATTATCGTGTTTTTCTTCTTTTAGGAAGATTTTTTCTACCTGTTCTTTCCAGGTAGAGGTGTTAAATTTCTTACCCCGTAGTTTACTAAGTTGCTGTTCTATGTTTGTTTTGGGAAATAACATCTTCTTTTTTTTAGCTCTACTAAATTAATGATTTGGGTTTAGTTATACAAAATTAAGAGACAATGTTACGGTAAATATAACCTTTAAAAGGTGTACGATACATTTCCTTTTTTAGTTTTTTTGCATCAGCCCAAAATAGCATTCTTCTATAGATAAAAAATCATTTTATATTGAAAAGATAGTGTAGTGATTTCTTTTCCTCTAAGAGCATGTTTTAACACAATATAACCTCAAAATCAATAGCTTGAGGTTCTGAGTAAGCTTCAAATCATGAATATATCGGGATATTCGAATGGTTTTCAGGAAGCAAGCAGTTTAAACATGCTCTAATCCTAAAGGGTAAAAAAAACTAAAATATACACCTTGATGTCATACTGTTATGTAAACATCATTGAATTGATTTAATGCAAGATCACAGTACCCGATTAACAATAATCCCAGTATTATTTTTAATCTTTTTAAGATAGTCGACCAAAGGAAGAGCAGAGATTTCTACCTGCCCCTTTGATGAGGCATGTAACAAATAAATTCTTCCATTTTTTTGGCGTATAGCAATTCCTGTATGTGTAATATCTAATCCTTTAATTGAAGTCGTTAATGCTATAATATCACCAGATAGTATTGAGGTTTCATATTCTTTAATCTGATCTTTAGGTAGAAAACATACTGGTGACTGACTAATATTTGTTTCAGATTGTTTAATACCTTCAAAGTTTTTATCATCTTTCAGAAAGGGATAGAGTTCTCTATGCGTACTCATAAAATCAATATCTTTTCTTATTTCTATTCCACCAATATCCCCTGTAACATTTTTTAAAATACCTTTTTCCTCGTTATTAGTGATCCACTCAGAGAAATAGTGTAATCTTGAAGCATAACCGTTTAACTTTCCATTTTTATATCGTATTTTTTCAAGGTAAGCGGTATAGGTATCAAAATCATCTTTACCATTTTTAAGCATTAGACTTAAAACGACTACATTTTCTACAAAAGTAGTACAATCTAAACCTTGAAAATTAACCACCAGAGATTCTTTTGATCCTATTTCCAAAGTTTTGGCTACATAAGGAGTACCCAAAAAAGTTTTTCCGACAAAGATGATGGTTTCTCCAAAGGTAGTTTTTAGAAGGTGCTCTTTTTTAAGTTGTGTTATTTTGGTTGTAAAAATTTCTTTGTCTTTGGCAGAGCATATAATTTCTTGTGCGACTATTGAATTTACAGTTATAAAAAATAATAATAAGCTTTTATATTTCATTATAAATTATGTATTCGAGGTTTTATAGATGAAGTGGTTTAAACTTTTTTGATTCTGGCGAAAAATAGTATTTTTTTGATCAATTGAAGTGTTTTTTGCACTTCATAGCAGCGCTACGAAGTAAGAAAAAGACGAAAATTGAGTGAAAAAAGACATTTTTATAGCGAATTGAAAAAAGTTTAAACCACTTCAATTCATACTTTGTGTAAAATACAAAAATGGAAGTGTTTTTAATGCGCTAAGGATAAAGTTTTTTAAAGTTATTTAAAATGGTTCTATTAAACTGAAAAACGCCCCAGGTTTTCTGGCAGGATTTCCAGCTTTGCTGAAATCGTCCCCGAAAACCTGACAAGGCTTCAGTGAATCAGGAAATCCTGCCAGGAAATCTGGGATGGGTTTAGTTAGAAAAAAAGTGTTGCCAGAAAACCAGAGACAATTTTGATTAAAAAGAAAGACATTAATACAGTTCTAAGAGCATGTTTAAACACAATGTAAACTGAAAATCAATAGTTTGAGGTTCTGAGTAAGCTTCAAATCATGAACATATCGGGATATTCGAATGATTTGAAACAACCTCATGGTTCTCAAAATAATGGTTTTCAGGAAGCAAGGAGTTTAAACATGCTCTGAAATATAAATATCAAATCAACTACAAAACACAATAAATATACGTGCTCATTTCTTCTCTTATTTCATTGTATAAAAACTTCAGTAACTAAGGATATGAAAGAGTTTTCCAGCTTCATAAGAAAAGAAATAAACTGCCCTTGTTATATTACATTTTATGCTTATCCCTATGTTTCCCCTA
The DNA here is from genome assembly GCA_929200365.1 of uncultured Flavobacteriaceae bacterium. Taxonomy (GTDB): domain Bacteria; phylum Bacteroidota; class Bacteroidia; order Flavobacteriales; family Flavobacteriaceae; genus Aquimarina. The sequence continues at coordinate 12,465 of CAKMZM010000100.1, forward strand.
TTTGATTATTAACCCTTAGTATAGTTTGATTTTTCTTCAAGCAGCAAAAAGATATGCCAATTAAGCAACGTTAATAATAACAAAGGGTTCAGACAGTGATAAAAAGCCTTTGGGGAACTTAACGGACAAGCATATTACATTTTATAATTCATTTGGTATTAGGTATTCTTTTTGTTGACCTTTTGA
>CAKMZM010000101.1:0-3450 GCA_929200365.1 uncultured Flavobacteriaceae bacterium
AAATCATAAAAACTTGAGTGAGAATAGTAAAAAAACTGCCAATTTAATTACACATTATTTTAATAATGAAGCAGATCATATCCCCATATTAGTTACATTTCTGGAAAATGAAGCGCAAAGGAATGAAGAAGTACTGTTTAGTAACCTTTTTAATTTTAAAGCAGATTTTGATAAAAATGAAGTAATTATTGAAGACCAATGTGGACTTTTTTTAGCTTCAAATCCAGAAGGTTCTCAAAAAACAGCTATTTCTAAATTTCTACGTTTATGTAAAAAGAGAATGAACGAAAAATAAAACCAAATTATGCCAACAACCATTAAAAACTATGAAGATCAATTAAATCAGGCCAAAGCAAGGCTTGAGAAGGCAGGTATAGCAGTTAGAACATCAAACACAGGTGTTGAATGGACAGAATTTAATGCAGCTTCTGATGCCTTACTTATATGCGAACGTCAACTAGCTGCTGCAAAAAAAGAAGAGTATGCTGATGTTATCGATTTTCCGGTAGCATGGGATGTAGGGACTCCTTTACCTCATTTATTTCTCAATGGTCATAAAGCTTATCTGATCTTTTATGTAAAATCTTTGGATCCCAATTGGGATGGAACATATACAACTATAGTGGATACTGCGAGTGATAAAATTACCTTTTTAGCTTTAGTAGAATTTGAGCATTGTACATCAGCAAAGTTAGGCTCTCCAAATGATGAAGTATTTGGAGGTCATCCACTATACAGAAAAGACCTAGAACCTTATACTCCTATGCAAATCATTAATTCCAACTGGATAAAAGAAATTCAGGGCATAAATAGTATACACAGTAATTATAATCCAGAAAATTGGAAAAATACTAAACATTTCTTTTTTGGATTTCATGACGATACATTTGAGTGTATTGCAGATTCTTTTAAAGTGGAATTGCACCAAACCAGTTTTAAAAACTTACTAAATATAGTATTGGAAAAGTTGGTAAACTAAAACAACAAACTATTTTAAAGTGAAGATAGAGTTTTTGTCCAATAACAGATATGAATACTCTAAATTAAAAAACAGTAGAGATTCAATTCTTTTAGATGTTATTCGATAATTAAAAAAGGATGAAATAAAATAACTGATCCGTGTCCAAATTGCTTAAGAGTAAGTGATGAACAAGGTATTAAAATTAAGAAAAATGAAACAGACAGAATTTCTAAACTGATAATGATTTGATTGTTGAAAGGGGTAATGCGACAGAACCCTATACAAGATTTTTTAGACATTTTGCATTTAATATTAAGTACAGAGTACTGTGTATTATAATAAATTTAATCGTCTCATAAGTTCAGAGCGGTTAGAACGACTTACTGGGATAACATCTTTTGCAATAAGTACACTGTTGTCTTCTATATCAATAATTTTTTTGATATTAATGATATAGGATCGATGTACTTTTAGAAAAAGATCGGTTGGTAGTTTTTCTTCCACTTTTTTTAAGGTAGAATGTACTGTATAATTCTGTTTTTCGGTTTTGATCAGCACATAATCTCCTTTGGCTTCTATCAAATTAATAGTTGGGATATTAATTTTGATTAATCTTCTGTCTATATTAATATAAAGTTCATTTTCTTCGGGAGATGTATTTGCAGATATTTGTTCTGTAGAGGATTCGGTTACAGTATCTGCTATCGCATTTTCTGCTTTCTGAACCGCTTTAAGAAACCGGGGTAGTGTTATCGGTTTTACTAGATAATCTACAATACACTCATATTCAAAAGCCTCTAACGCAAATTTTTTGTCAGAAGTTGTTAAAATAACCTTAGGAGGTTTTTTTAAGGTGTCAATAAAATCAAAACCTGTAAAATCTGGCATGTGAATATCGAGAAAGATAAGATCAATCTCTTCTTTATTTAAGAATTTAATAGCCTGAATTGCATTTGGAAAATCCTCAATTACATTTAGTTCGTCGACTTGTGAACAAAGTTGCTGAATAATCATTCTTGCAGCTTCTTCATCATCAATAATTATGCAATTCATAGTAAGTTGGTTTTAAAGAGTTTTTAGAAAGCGTTCTATAGACTCTAAAATTAAGATAAATTTTGAATATAATGAGGTGTCTTTGACTTTTAATCCTTCTTCAAAATCCATAGCTATTTGGTATCCTTCTTCAAAACCGAACATTCCTATTTTGTGTTTTATTTTATGAACGTTTTCTGCAGTTTTGAGATATGCCATTACATTATAGTTTTTAAGAAATTCATTTTTTTCTTCAGAAAATTCGCGTTTTATAATTGCAATCAATTTTTGTTTAAAATCTTCAGAACCAGCTGATAATTCTTTGATATATTTAAGATTTGGAGTTTCTTTCATTTGCTTGTTTTTTTAGAGTAAAATAAAAAGTGGTTCCTATTCCTTGCTCTGATTCGACCCAAATTTTACCATGATAAAATTCTACTATTTTTTTTACGATCGATAATCCAATACCTGTTGATTTTTTTTCATCATCAAGAGTTTGAAATATCTGAAATATCTTGTTGTGATATTTTTTAGCAATTCCTTTGCCATTGTCTTTAATACTAAATTTCCAAAATTCAGATGTTTCCTGATGCATTATAATTATTTCTCCATGATCATTATCGATAGCATGTATAGCATTATTAATTAAATTTTGAAATATTTGTTTTATTTTTAACTTGTTTACATATATAGTAGGAAGTGTTTTATAGATATTAATTTTTATGTGATCAGGAGTGTGCATTAAGGATACGATCTCTTCAACCACATGATTTATGTCAATAAACGATTCTGGATTTCTTGTTATATCATCAATTATCGAATATTCTAAAATCCCACTGATTAGGTTATCCATTTTTTCAATATTTTGATCTATTAAATCGAGATTCTTTTTGGTTTTAGCATCTAGTTCTACCTGTGTATCTTCTTTAATCCAACTAATTAGTGTATTAATACTTCGCAATGGTGATTTTAGATCATGAGATACTACATGTGCATAATCATTAAGTTCTTTATTGCTTTTCTCTAGATCTTTGAGTAGTAATTTTCTTTGTTTTTCGATTTTTGAAATTTGAAGAGCTTGCTTTTCTATTAGTACTGCAAGTTCAATTCCTGAAAGTTCATCTCCATTTTTTCCTCCTTTCATGTTTTTGAAAGTAATGGTTTGTAAAATTCTGGTTGCATCGGTTAAACTGGTAATCACTTTTTTTTGCTGTTCTGCTTCTTGTTGAAGTTTTTGATTGGCATCAAATAACTCCTGAGAGCTTATAGACATTGCCCGTTGCAACATTCCTAATTGTTCTTCAAAATTTTGATAGGATCTATCAATAGCATTAAGTAATTTTTGAATATATTGAGATTCTATATCATCAATACTCAAATGTTTTTTGATTTGTCTGGCTAGTAATGAGTGCATAACTATTCGCTAAATAAAGTTAGAGTCATTGTTTGATTATGTA
>CAKMZM010000101.1:3550-12540 GCA_929200365.1 uncultured Flavobacteriaceae bacterium
ATATGCCCCATCATTAATTGTACGACTGCTCCCTCTGGTGCATCTCCTGCAAGTATCATAGCATTGGTTTTTTCATCAATAGATAGGATTGTTCTTACGATAGGCTCTTTTTTATCTATGGATTTAACACTAAGTGGGTATAATAATGCTGATTGAGGAAGTTCGGCAGCTTTATCGCCCAAATATTTTTTGTATAAATCCAGAGCGGGTTGATTGTCTAGCTCATACAATACATTTTGATCAGATTTTGTAATAATTCGTTCTGGTCCAAAGGGAGTCCAACCGCCGTATTGGGCATAACTAATTTCGAGGGATTCACCATAAAAAGCGATTAAAATGACCTCTCCTTCCTTTGGATTTTCATTATAGCCTGAGATCGTTTTTTCAAATCTTGAGTCATCTCCGCAGAGACCACCAGTTATAGCTACATTATTAATTACTGTTTCCAGACCTTCGATAAGTGCAGAACCGTTTACAAAACTACCTTCAGATACAATAAAAATATGTTGTAAACCTTCTTTGGGTACTTTTTGAATTAGTTTACTTCCTAGTTGTATTGCATCTTTATTATTATCAATACTATTTTCTCGAAATATAGCATAGGTACTTTTTTCAAATTCTATGGCGGTTAGTGTTATAGAATCATCAAGAACTTTACTTCCAATAATTTCACCAGCAGTAGAACCGATAACAATTTCTCCATCAGGAAATAGCTTTTTTATGTCATTATAAATTTGGGGGTTCTCTAATTCATATCGATTTCCGAAAACTAAAACCAAAGGGTTTTTTAGTTTTTTTTCTGATGTTACAACAGCAGTCCATTCTTGGTTTTTTTCTTTTTCATATTGTTGAAATTTCATATACCTTATTTTTTTAATGTGAAATAAAATGTTGTGCCAATACCAGGTTCACTTTCTAACCAGATATCGCCATCATATAGGTCGATTACTTTTTTTACAATGGCAAGTCCCACTCCCGAGGAATTTTCATTTTCTCCTAAAGATTGAAAAATTTTAAATATTTTATTGTGATATTCTTTTTTTATTCCTACTCCATTATCCTTGATTTTAAAAAGATAATGGGATTTTTTGTTTTCGTAATCTATTTCTATTTTCCCAGTTTTTTTATCGGTATAGATTACAGCGTTACCAATTAAATTTTGAAAAAGTTGTTGGATTCTGGTAATATCTCCGTTGATAATGGGTAATTTTTTTTTGACCAAAATAGTTGTGTTTTCAGGAATTAATACAATGTTCTTTATCTCATTTATAAGTAGATTAAGATCTATTTTTTGAGTTTGAAGATTTTCTTTATTATTTACACTAGAATAACTAAGGATGTCATTAATAAGCATTTCCATTTTTTCTAATGTTTTTTCTATCATTGTAAAATGATGTACTCCTTCTTTGTTAAGAACATCGATATGATCTTCTTTGATCCAGTTTATTAATGCATTAATATTTCTTAATGGTGATTTTAGATCATGAGAAACGATATGTGCATAATCTTTAAGTTCCTGATTTGTTTTTTCCAGATTTTTTACTAGTTGATCTCTTTGTTTTTCGATTTTTAATTGTTCTGTAATATCTTCTATAAATGCAACCTGATACTTGATATTACCATTATGGTTTCGTACTGCTGCTATATTAGTTTTGGCCCAGAATGAGGAGCCGTCATTTTTTTTGTATCTTTTGTTAACAGAAAAATTATCAATTTTTCCAGTGTTTACCAATGCTAAATTATCTGATATAGCAGCATATTCATTTTTTATAGAGATATCTTTAACCTCTTTTTGCAGAAGTTCTTCCTTAGTATACCCAAGTAGGTTTTGGATTGCAATATTTGTTTGAATTATTTTATCGAATTGAGTAAGGACAATTCCCAGAGAAGAGTTTTCAACAATTGCAGAGAGTTGATTTTTTTGCTCTTCGATTATCTTTTTTCGTTCTAATTCTTCGGTAATATCTGTTACAATACCTTGTACCTCAATAGGATTTTCATTTTTGTCAATAATAAGACTTGCATTAATATGAACGGTACGTACCCCATTATTTTTTGTATATACTCTAGCTTGGTAATCAGAAAAAGAACCTTTGGCAATTAGTTCCTGAAAAGAATTTATAGCATATTCATAATCTTCTTTATAAATTAGTTTCCCTACATTTATTTTTTCTGCTGTAATATCATATCCAAATAGTTTTTTGGCAGCATGATTCATTTCTATAATATTTCCCAAAATGTCTATTCTAATATAAGCATCTAGTAAATTATCGAATACACCTTGTAATGCAGATTCCTTTTTGCCTACTTGATCTTCTAGTTTTTGATTGGTATTCTTTAATTCTTGAGTAATTAGATAAAGTTCTCGAGATTTATCCTCAAGAATTTTTTCTGCTTGTTTTCGAGCTAGTTTTTCTCTTTGTATAGCTCTTTTTAGTATTTGTATATGATCACTACCCATTTGTTTTTACGATACTAAATTTTACTTCCGTTCCATCTGATGTGAGTTTTTCTAGAGTGATTGTAGCTGTAGCATCAAAATGCTCAAAAGTTTTGCGCATTAACCCAAGTCCAAAACTGTACATCGCTCTACTGGATTTATATATCATAACTAGTCTAGAGGTTGTTTTTTCTTGTATTTCAAAAGTGGGAAGTTCTGCATCAGGATATATTTTTCGAACTTCAACATGAATATGATTTTCGATAGAGGACAAAAGTTCTATTGGATCGTCATATTTGTTAATTAATTCAGGATAGCTACTTGCCAAAACAGAAAAAAAATGTTCGGCGTAGGTAAGAAGAAGATCATCGATACTTAGTTTTGTATGTTTACTAAGATGTTTTAACAATCCCAGCATTTCAGAAAAATCATAGGTGCCTATGGCAGTATATGCGCCTTGCGATGGTAGATTAGATTGTTGAATAATTTTGTCAACTACTGCTAATCCAAATTTATCTTCGACTAATTCTAAAAATTCTGTAAATACTATTCCTTTCATTCTTTAAAAAACTTTTGGTTAGACATCTTTATATTTCAAAAATACGGTTATGTTGTAGTTTCGAATGATTTTGTGTGATTTTGAAAGAAAACCATATTAGGAGTAGTTTTCAGTGTTTTGAATTAAAAAATAACTCAAACTGATGTTTTCTTCTTGGGGCATAAAAACAGGTACAAACTCCTATAATGACAATATATTTACATTAAAAAGGTGTTCATTTCATGCTTATATTATTTTTTAAGGATTACAGGTTTACTTTTATAAGTTCATTAACGGTCCAGTAATCAATTAAACATTTTATTTTATGTATATACTCTTCATATTTTAGGGGTTTAACAATATATCCAGCGATTCCAATTTCATATGCTTGCTTTACATCTCTGTGATTATTAGATGTACTTAAAATGATCACTGGTATGTATTGTAATATGGGATCAGATTTTAAGTGCTTTAAAAATTCTATTCCGTTCATTTTAGGCATATTAAGGTCAAGAAATATTATGTCTGGTTGTTGGTTTTTTTGCACTAATATATCTAAAGCTTCTTCACCATTTTTGGCTTCTACAACTTTATGAGAGTAGCCATTTTTATCTAAAACTCTAGCAAATTTTAGCCGCTCTATTTCATCATCATCTATTAATAAAAAAGTAAAACTCATTGTTTCAGTGTTTTAAGTTAAGGTAAAAATTATTCTTTAACAACAACAAAGATGCTATTTTTAAGGGTAGTTATACGGTTTCTTTCGTTGAAAGGTAGTTTTAGTATAGATGAATGGTAATTTTTTACTGGTCAACGGAGGATTAAAAAAACAAAATTAGAGGTCAAAAGCAGTACTCAAGATAAGTTGATTGATCATTTCTGAAAATATAGTTGTATCATTACAAGATAATTAGAAAAACTAACCTTTCTTTTTATTATAAACAATGCAAGATAATTTTCAAGAAACATCAGATCTAAAATTTAAAAGTGAAATAGATACCATTATTATTGGTTCTGGAGTAGGAGGACTTGCTTCTGCAATTTGTCTTGCTCGTAGTGGTCAGCGTGTTTTAGTTCTCGAACAACATGATGTGCCTGGGGGATGGTGTCATAGTTTTTACCTAAATGGGTATCGTTTTACACCTGGGGTACATTATGTGGGGTTGTTAGATAAAGGGCAATCTACAAGCGAGCTTTATGAAGGGTTGGGGATTGCAAATGATCTTGTTTTTTTTAGAATGAATACACAGGCATACGAACATTGCTGGATTGGTGATGAACGGTTTGATTTTCCTGCTAATTTTAATCAATTATGTGACTCGCTATCACAACGTTTTCCAGAAGAAAATAAGCGTATTAAAAAATACCTATCTATGGTTCGAACAGTGAGTCGACAGATACAATTAATCCCTAAAATAAAAGGTTTCTGGGATCATGTTATGATTCCTTTTCGAACAAAATACATGGGGAAATATGCATTGTTTAGTTTAAAAAAAGTGATCGGGTGGTATCTCAAAAACCCATTGCTCAAAACGATACTTAATATACAATATGGTGATCATGGATTGCCACCAGGCAAAGCAAGTTTTCCATTACATTGTGCAGTAATGGATCATTATTTTGATGGTGGTTTTTATCCAATGGGTGGAGGAGGAGCTATAGTAAAGGCAATGACAAATGCTATTAAAAAACATGGTGGTGAAGTGTGTACTGGTCAAAGTGTAAAACGTATTTTGGTAGAAGGGCAAAAGAAAAAACGAGCTATTGGAGTCGAACTCGAAAACGGTGAGCGAATTTTTGCCAAAAGAATAATCTCTAATGCAGATCCAGGAAAAACCTATTTAGATATGGTAGGTCGTGATAATATAAGCCGTAGATTACTAAAGAAACTTAATAAAACCAAATATTCATGTACATCACTAATGCTGTTTTTGACAGTAGATATGGATCTTCGAAAGGCAGGGTTGGATTCTGGTAATATTTGGATGATGCCCAAAAATGCAGATATGGATGAGCAGTTTGCAGAAATGCAAAGAGTTGATATTGAAGAGGGTGATGAGTTTGCGGGTCTTTTTATAAGTTGTACAACGCTTAAAGACCCTATAAGTTATGATGGTCGATATCATACTATGGAAGTAATTACTTATATTAACTATAAAGCTTTTGAAAGGTTCGAAAATGAAAATAAAGAACGTTCTTCAGAATACCTGCAATTCAAAGAAAAATTGACTCAAAAGTTTATGAATAGTCTAGAAAAAGTAGTTCCTGGGATTAGTGATCAGGTTGTACAAAAAGAACTAGGAACTCCCATTACCAATGAATATTATATAAATTCTACCAATGGCTGTGTATATGGTACAGAGAAAAGTTTACGCCATATTGGTCCTTTAGCGTATAAACCAAAAAGTGAAATTGAAAACTTATATCTCTGTGGCGCCAGTATTGCATCTCATGGAGTAGCAGGAGCGAGCTACTCTGGAGTTCAGACTGCAGCGATAATACTCAAATGTAGACAAGATGATCTTATTCAGCCAGATGTGGATCTAAATCAGGATATTCGTATTTATGATGCCGAAAATCCTTCTGATTACCCAGACTGGATGCTACGTAAAATAGAAGTTAAAAAGGCACGTTTGGCTACCGATACTAATAGATAAAAAATCCTAATTTGGTTGACTATTTGTTACGATACATGTATAAATAGCTAGTGTGTAAGGCTCTACCAAGCCTTGTCGATTAGGGTAATCTATATGATTATTGCATGTTTTACAGTCAAATAAATCTTAATACCATTTCCAACTTAAATTTACTCAATAAAACTACCATTTTTTGCCTGATATTTTAAAATAAAATACAACCGTACAGGTATAATAGAATGGTTAAGTAAATCCCCCTTTGATTGTTCTAATTCTATAAAGAGTATGGTGGCATGAGAACCTTAGCATACCGAGTTGAGATACTCAATTAGGTACTGATTTTGTTTCTATATGCTTGTGTATACGTTAGCTTATTTTATAAACCTAATTTGTAAGTTGAGTTTAAAATATAATTCTCCATTTTCTTTGTAAATAGAGCCAAAATCGTGTCTGTTAGAACTTGCTGTATCTAATTTTGTATTACTGAATAAATAGTTTTCAAATTCATTTCTATTGTAAATATGATAACACAAAATATCGCCGTTTTCTTTCACTATCAGATATCCTCCAGTAGCATCATATTGCCCATTCCAAACTTTAGAAGGCATCATTCCTAAAGCTATGTCGGTTAAAAATCGCTTGATTTTATATTCATAAAACTTATGCTCATTAGAAGTATCAAAATTTAAAGGATTTTTAGAATTTGTGTTTTCAACTAAATCGGAAATACTTGATTTGTCGCTAGAATAAAACTCATAAACGATTTGTGATACTATTTCTGGTAATTTACTGTCAATCAGAGTTAAATTATTTGAGAATATTTGTCTTTCAGTTTTAACAAAATCAAATTGTCCATTTAATTTTAAAACTGAATTAATTCTATCCATTATTTTACTCCTTGAATCTATTGAATTAATGTTTTCTATTTCTGAATTACTTAATTTTATATTAGAAATTTTAAAAATAAAATTAGTGGTTTTTCCTGCATTAAGTAGGGTGGAAGGACTTCCTAATTGTGATTTAATGCTGAATCCTAAAGTTTAAAGTTGGTTGCTGATTTGTTCTTTGATCGTGAACAACAATTGTAATATCTGTTTTTGCTGTTGAACTAGCTTTTAAAGAAATACAATTAATAGATTGCACAAATTCCTCAATTTCGGGAACTGAAAAGGTGCTTTCTGTATTCGCCTTAATTTTTTCAAGTAAGAATTTAGCTTTTTGTTTAAATTCTGAAATTTCAATTTTAAAAACTTTTTTTCCGCCTGAAATAAGTATGATTTCATCTTGAATCGAGTATTCAAAATCTCCATTGTTTTCAGTTCTTAAAACACGTAAAATAGGATATACAATTCCTTCTAATTTTTTAATTTTTTTGTTTCCAAGAAATAATTGTTTGTCTCCAAGTAATTTGAATAGTGTATAGATTTCACTCCATTCCCCTTTATTTCCTGTAATCATACAGTATTAAGTTTTTCTATAATTTTTTTTGCTGTAGCTTGAATTGCAGGAATTGCAACAGAATTTCCAAACTGTTTATAAGCTTGTGCATCTGAAACTACAATTTTATAATTATCTGGAAACCCTTGTAATCTAGCCCATTCTCGGGGTGTCATTTTACGAATCCCTTCTCTGTTAACTTCTCCTCTAATATTAGTTACAGGTGTAAAATCTTTTAATCTAAAATCATAAACTAGATTTCTTTCTCTTCCCATTCCTCCACAAACAACTGAGTTTGCAGTTCCATTATTTGGAATTATTTCGTAACCAAAACCATTGCCTTTACTTTTATGTCTTGCTTTGTGGTTTCGTAAAGTATTTATGTAGGTTTTTGATAAATAGTATTTTACTGAAACTGTTTCTGTTTCTAAAATATCTTCAAGAGTTGTTTTCTTCTTTACAGGTTTTGGATATTCAAATTCAGAGATATTCAAATCATTTCTAAATCCGACTATAAATACTCTTTCTCTATTTTGTGGAACTCCAAATTCTTTGGCATTCATTATTTGCGGCTCAGGAACAAAATACCCTAAATCCTTACGTAAAACATTTAGAATAGTAGACAAAGTTTTTCCTTTATCGTGACTTCTTAAACCTTTTACATTTTCTAAAAATATTGCTTTTGGTTTTTTATTTTTGATGATTTTGGCAACATCAAAAAATAAAGTTCCTCTTGTGTCTTCAAATCCGCCTCTTTTTCCTGCAATAGAAAATGCTTGACAAGGAAAACCAGCACATAAAATATCAAATTCGTCTGGAATATAATTTTTAGTAGAATCTTTCGTAAGGTCTCCAAATGGAACTTCTCCAAAATTTGCTTGATAAGTCTGTTTTGAATATTTATCCCACTCGCTTGTAAAAACACATTTTCCTTTTAGGTTTTGGAGCGCAAGTCTAAATCCACCAATTCCTGCAAATAGGTCAATGAATTTAAATTCAGATTTTTTAGGAGCAGGAAAAGGAATGTCTTCTTGTTGGGAAATTAGATATTGTAAAGTTTTTTCAGCTATTAAATTTGAAATTTTTTCTTCAGGAAACTTATATTCGAATAAACTTTTTACATGTTCTATTGCATCTGGTTTATAGAATCGAGAGACTCCATTCTTATGGTTATGCAAATAGTGAGTAAAGGAAGCTTCAGTGTCTTTTTCAGATTCTATAAGGGTTGTTTTAAACTTTTTATCTTCAAAATTTTCAATTAATATTTTTTCTTTTAGAATCACTTTTATTTAATGTAATTTTAGAATCGCAAGTTACAAAAAATTATTGTTCTCTAGTAAAGAGAAAGCAATGTGTGGGATCGCATTTTCTGCTTTTGTATGGTGATTTTTTTTAGCTTTTATCTAGGTCAAGTGTATGATTCATAGTAAAGTAAATATGTCTGATCCAATTGATCTATAGAGTGCAAGTCCATAGGGATGAGGGGGTAATCATCTTGGACCATTAGTAAGTTGCAAGTTGGTTTATTGAGTAAATTTGAGTTAGAAATGATATTAGAGCTTGTTTTTTACTATTAATACTCAACCATCGGTCATAATTGAACCTTTATGACTTCACTATTTTCTATCTTTTTATCTAAAAATATTTCATTCTCGTTTAAAACTCTGATTAACAACTTATTCTTTTCTCTTTTTATTTCAATATCAAAAATATGGTCAAAGGCTTTTATATTTTTCAATGCCATTGAGTTCCATGTTTCAGGTAGTTTAGGTGAGATTATAAATGAAGTTAACCCTGTGGGGCGTATTCCAAATATACCTTCAATTATTATTCGACAATATAGAGCGCTTTCGGCAGATAAATGCCATTGGTTTCCTTCTGGGTATGCCTCTACTGCATATGGTACATGCTCTCCTAATAAACGTCTTTTTGAATATTG
>CAKMZM010000102.1:0-2912 GCA_929200365.1 uncultured Flavobacteriaceae bacterium
GTGTCATAAAGTTAGTCAAACCAAAAAGGTTTTTGTAGATTTGAAAGATAAAACCTAGTCAAAATGTATCTTAAAAAACACTTTTCAAACCAACTTAAATTCTTACCTCTTTGTTTTAGAAGAACAATAACCTCTCAATCATGGGATGTTTTTGTTAGTTTATATCTATAAGCAGAAATTGTCTTCATTATTTAGATAGTCTATGTTATGTGTTTGTATATGGAAATATATTAATGCATAGAGCTATTTTTTAAAGAACTATTAATTTCTACATTAAAACATTTTAATACAACATTATCATAGTATCGCTATGACAATATCAAACAATTATATCAACTTAAACTATTCACACATGAAAAAAAGTATTTCAGTAATTTTTATGAGCATTTTGTTTGTAATTAGCTTTCAACTATTTGCACAAAAAAAAGATCTTAAGCATCATTTAACAGAAGAAGAAAGTAAAATGATGCCAGAATACCTTAAACAGGTAAAAAAGAAAACCTTTCATACTGTTCCTGTTGAAGGAGTAAGACCTATAGCAGAGTTTGAACCATCACAGGGTGTATTAATTTCCTATCCCTTAGGTATCCCATTAAATTTAATAGCTGAAATGTCTGAAGATGTAATGGTTACAACAATTGTGGATAACCAAAATCAGGAAAATCAAGTAAGACTTGAGTATCAGTCACAAGGTGTAAATTTATCCAACTGTAATTTTATTCATGTAGAACATGATTCTTATTGGACAAGGGATTACGGACCGATGTTTATCGCTAATAATAATAGTATCGAAATTGTAGATTTTACATATAACAGACCAAGGTTAAACGATAATAGGATTCCTGAAAAACTAGCTGGTTTTATTAATACAAATGTTCATAAAATGGATTTGGTGCATTGTGGGGGTAATTATATGTCAGATGGTATCAGTATTGCAATTTCTACAGATCTGGTTTGGGAAGAGAATAGTTCTAAATCTCACGATCAGATCAATCAAATAATGAAAAACTATCTGGGGGTTTCTAAATATCATGTAACGAACGACCCTCTAGGTGAGTATATTAAACATGTCGATTGTTGGGGGAAATTTCTAGATGTTGATAAGATTCTAATCACAGAAGTGCCTATGAGTAATCCTAATTATTCAAAATATGAAGAAATAGCTAGTTATTTTGCCAACCAAAATTCTGCATGGGGTAATAAGTATCAAATTTTTAGAGTAAATGCACCAAATAAAGAACCTTATACTAATTCGTTGATATTAAATGATAAAGTATTAGTTCCAATAACTGGTTCATCCAGTAATGATACAGCTGCATTACAGGTATATAAAGATGCCATGCCAGGGTATGAAGTTTTGGGATTTATAGGCTCATGGCAAACAACAGATGCACTACATTGTCGTGTTCATGAGATTGCAGATATCGGTATGCTGGATATTTTACATAAACCCATTTTAGGAAAAGTAAAACAACAGGACTCTTATTTAATTCAGGCTGAAATAAAAGCATATAGTCAACAAAATATATATAAAGATTCTATAAAGGTATATTATAGGGTTAATGAAAAACAATATGAGTCATTAAAAATGACTAGTTCATCGAATGGTGTTTATCAAGCACACATACCAAAGCAGAATTTGGGAACTACTATATCTTATTATATTCACGCTGCTGATGAATCTGGTAGAAGTGAAGATCATCCATATATTGGAGGCAATGATCCACATGTATTTACTATCGAGTCTTCTGATGTTTCTGTAAAGCCAGTAGCAGATTTTTCTGCTAGTACTACAACTGTACAGGTAGGTGAAACCATCCAGTTTATAGATAGTTCCTTGAATACTCCTACATCATGGGAATGGAGCTTTGAAGGGGGTGCCCCTTTATCAAGTTCAATTCAAAATCCTATTGTGACTTATAATACCCCAGGAATATATAAAGTAAATCTGTCTGTTAGTAACAGTGAAGGTACTGATAGTATTTCTAAATCTAGTTTTATTACTGTATCAGAAGTTACTTCTAGCTATTGTAGCTCAAACGGAGACGATACAAGTTATGAGTGGATTTCAAGTGTAAAAATTGGAGATTTTAATAAGAATTCTGACGCTTCTGTAACTGGTTATAGTGACTATACAGCAGATATTATTCCTGTAGTAGCAAATAATGATATTGCTATTGTATTAACACCTGGTTTTAAGTCGAGTAAATATAATGAGTATTGGAAAATATGGATTGACTTTAATAAAGATGGAGATTTTTCTGACACAGGAGAAGAAGTGTTTTCAGGAAAAAGTGATGCTGTTATTAATGCTACTATTGCTATTCCTGATCGAGAAGTAAATACACGTATGCGGGTGACTATGAGTTATCAGGATACGTTTAACCATTGCGGTAATTTTAGTTCTGGAGAGGTAGAAGATTATCAAATAAATATAAAGAGAAATAATAATATAATAACTTTTGCCAATAATATACCCTTTAAAGTAAAAGTAACTCCTAATCCTAACAGAGGAAGTTTTCAGCTAAAACTTGATGGAAAAAAAGGTAATAAAACGGTTATTTTATATACCCTTCTTGGAAAACCTGTATATCAACAAACATTATGTAATGATAATGGGAGTAGCTTGTTTGATATTAATGTTGAAGGGGTTTCTGAGGGAATACATGTATTAAAAGTAATATCAGATGGTCTAATAAAAACTGTATTAATACAAATTGATAATAGTCATTAATAAATATTATTAATCTGAATAAAATGAATACAAGAAACAGCAATTAGAATATGTTGTTTCTTGTATTTTTTTGTAGAACTTTTTCTAAATACATGACCAACATTAACATATATCTATATCATTTTGATTATCTATAAGTTACCATTTTTACTGATAATATTGGTTGTTTTATACTTAA
>CAKMZM010000102.1:3012-12424 GCA_929200365.1 uncultured Flavobacteriaceae bacterium
TTGATTATCTATAAGTTACCATTTTTACTGATAATATTGGTTGTTTTATACTTAACATTTAATTTTTTATTTAAAATAAATTAGTTAAATAATGTGGCTTAAAAAATAGTATCAAAATTATTAGGTATTTCAGTTTGCAGATGATACATACCCTACTGTTTTAAATAGTAGGATATGTATCACCTTTAAATGCGGTTTTACCGTAAAAATTAAGCTAAAAAACGTATTTCATCGATTATTGACTATTTTTTTTGATGTTATACATAAAATATTGTATTATTGTCTCGTGATTTAAAAGCCCCCAAAAATGAAGAAAATTGCACTTACCCTATTCTTGTTATGTTTTATTTTCAAAACTAATTCCCAAAATATATATGATGATGCTTTAACTGCAGCTAGTTATGCATATGCACACAGTAAAAAAGCACATGGGGCAAATAATGTTTTTCATACTCAAGAATATGCAGATAAAGCTATAGAAGCTTTCCAGAAAGTAGAAGGTTTTGCAGATGAATGTGGATGCAAAGTAGCAAATGAAACTGCATATAAAGCCAGAGTTGATATGGAAAGTTCTTTAGAACAAGATACCTACGAGCGTAGTAGATATTTTGCGAAACGTGCTAAAGAATTAGGATCTGAACTTCTAAAACAATTAACTTCCTGTCAAGCAAATGGTAATAATTATACCGATGAAGAAATAGCTTATGAAAAAGGAGAAAGTGAATTAGCACAAGCTACGCTAGAAGTAGCCAATAAACAAAAAGAATTGCAGCAAAAACATCAACAATTAAAAATTGAACAACAAAAGCTTGAGGAACAAATAGCAGAACAAAATAGAATGAAAGCTGAATTTGAAGCCAAACGTACTGCTGAATTAAAAGCTCAATCATTGATAAAATCAAAAGCTGAAGTCGCACTACAAAAATTAGAAAATGCATTGCAAGAATTGAGTATCGTACTAAATGAAGAATCTAAATTTGAATCGCAAGCTGATGATTACATCCGAAGTGAAAATGATTTAAAGAACGAATCTCTAGATGATACAAAAACATTCTATGTAAATAGAGCAAAAGAACTTACCCAAACTGCTATGCAACAATTTGCTGGTTATAATATGGTAGAAAACTGATTCTGAATTTTATTTTGAGCCCCAAAATAAAATTTTTACGAACGGCATCTCTATTCTTATGGGATGTCGTTTTTATTTATATATAAAGTATAGATATTATAAAGTTGCATATGTAATTGTTTATTAGTGATTTAACCTTTTGTGTATATCTTTAAACAATTAATTTTATAACCTCAACTATGAATTATGTAAGTTAATTATGTACCTTACGTCTAAACCGCCTATGAAACAATTAGTTATTTCTTCAATAAATCATACCCTTAGTAATGCTGTAGATTTACTTAATGCTATCGACTCTACTACATATAAGAACAGTTCTGTTGGACCATATTATTCTAGTATAGGCTCGCATATACGTCATATTCTTGATTTTTTTGATTGTATAATTAATGGATTAGATTCTAATAACATTGATCTAACTGCTCGTAAACGGGATGAAATATTATCTACAGATAAGGAATTAGCAATACACTATATATACGAACTTCAGGAAACATTACTATCTTACATTGATACAAATACAGATTATTTAATTCATGTTACAGATAATTTGGGGCAAGGAAAAGTAACTGTAAGTTATACGTTAGAGAGTATTCTTGCTCATGCTAATAGCCATGCGGTACATCATTATGCAATTATTGGGTATATTCTTAATCGGTTAGGAATAGAAATTAAAATCTTAGGATTCGGTTATAACCCAACAACACCAGTTAGTAAACGAGAAGGAATTTAGCTAGAAATGATTTTAAACTACTTTATTTTTTACCAAATATTGAGTCCATAATAGTTCTTATACCTCTAAAAGCCATAAATATTGCAAATCCAGCACCAATTACTCCTAATATTAATATAGGGATATATAATGGGTGATGCTGATTTTTAAAAGCAGAGTGAATAATAACTGGACTAATAAACATAAATATAAGAGCAATTGCCATACGTTGTATTCCTTTACCCAATAGTTCTTTATTTGTTCCTTTAGGCTTCATAATTTTGTATTGCGTCACGCACATTTCCGTACCGTTCTAATAATGCAGTAGCTTTTGTATGATCGATAGCTAATTCTTCCATGATCATACGTATCCCACGATCTATTAGTTTGTTATTACTAAGTTGCATATCAACCATTTTGTTTCCTTTTACTCGCCCTAATTGAATCATAGTAGCTGTAGAAATCATATTCAAAACCAGTTTTTGAGCAGTACCAGCTTTCATACGGGAGCTTCCAGTTACAAATTCGGGACCTACGGTAATAACAATAGGGAATTGAGCAGTGATGGCTATAGGGCTACCTTCATTACAAGTAATACATCCTGTAATAATATTATGCTCATTACATTTTTGTAACGCACTTATGACATATGGAGTAGTACCCGAAGCTGCAATACCAATAACAACGTCTTTTTTCGAAATCTGATATTCTTGTAAATCTTTCCAACTCTGATCTGTATTATCTTCAGCATATTCTACAGATTTACGAATTGCAGTATCACCTCCAGCGATCAATCCAATGACCAAATCTGGAGAAACTCCAAAAGTAGGAGGGCATTCGCTAGCATCTACAATTCCTAATCGACCACTTGTTCCAGCTCCAAGATAGAAAAGACGACCACCGTTTTTAAGTTTTGGTATAATTTGAGCAATCAAAGCTTCAATTTGCAGAATAGATTTTTCTACTGCGTCAGGAACTGTTTTATCTTCTTTATTTATGTTGTAAAGCAACTCTTTAATACTCATTTTCTCTAAATGATCATATTTTGAGGTCTGCTCTGTAGTTTTTGTAAATGACATGCTCCAAAAATACTCTTTTTCACTAGAACCAAAAAAGTTTAAATCGCTTCAATGGTAAAATGCTATTTTTTTATAGTAAAATCAAATCGGTTAGCTTCAGAAATATTAAAGTACCCCAAGGCAAAATTATCAATATTGGTTGTGTTAATGATATTACCTCTTAGTAGAGCAGGAGGTATTTGAAATGGGTTTCCTCCTTCTTGTTCACTTTGTTCAATAAGCAGGTTTGCATAGTTGTAATAACGTTCGTCAATTCCTAATATCTTGATGGTTACATTACGACCATTTACCATATCCTCATAGAAATAAGAGAAATTGAATGTTTCACCTTGATAAAAACGATCTTCGCTTGCCAGAAATAAACTGAAATCAAAATCAAAAAGATAGAAATCATTACGAGTTCCGTTATCTGTAAAGAAAATAATAATTTCGGTTTCATCATCAAATAGGGTGTTGTTTCCTTGTACCACATTATCAATAGGAACTGTAGGGATAAGTTGCGCAGTAGCAATAAAGGTTTCATTGTTATAAACAACCGTAAGTTGATATGTAGTATCAAATTCCATAACAAATGTAGTTGAATCAGGAATATAAAACCCAGATTCTGTAGATTCGGTAAAATGAATTACCGAATTGGTCGTGAGATTTGTAATAAAAACAGTTGCATCACTTACAGTGGGGATATCTTGGTTAAAAAACGGGGCAGATAGTGTAAGTTTTACCCCACCTTCAATATCAACTGGGTCTTCGTCTAGATAACATTCAAAAGAAGCATCGATTACTAATCTTTGTTTTCCGCTTGGTACATCTACATCGATTACATCTTCACAACCTAATAATGTTGTCAGAATTATCAATATATAGATTGTTTTTTTCATTTTAAAAAGTTTCTAATTTTCTTTTTTTTAGAATTTAAAATTATAGGTTATAGCAGGTATAATTCCAAATATAGAGGTTCTTATGGCTTCGTTTACATAAGAATCCTGATTTCTTCTAAAAGTGATTGATGCTGCATTTTTGCGATTATATATATTATAGATACTAAATACCCATTCTCCTCGCCATTTTCTGGTTTTATTTTTTTTGGGTGTTAAAGTAGCAGATATATCTATTCTGTGATATGCTGGTAATCGTTCACTATTCCGAAATCCATCAAATACGGGTACTACTAATCCCTGAAATTCAAACTGCCCTGTAGGATAATTAGTTGGTTGCCCTGTTTGGAGTACGAAGTTAGCTCCAAATTTCCATTTTTTGTTTAATTCATAACTTCCATTAAAAGATATATCATGGGTTTTATCATATGGAGTATTATACCATTTGCTATTGTTGATTCCTAGTTCTTGTGGTGTTCTGCCAGGAGTTCTTTGTTCTGATTTTGATAAGGTATAAGCTAACCAACCTTTAAACTTTCCTTCATTTTTTCTTAGCAGAAATTCTAGTCCATAAGCACGAGCTTCTCCATTTAAAATATCTCGCTCAATAGCATTATTTGCAATTAGGTCTGCTCCATCAATATAATCGATACGATTTTTTATATCCTTATAAAAAACTTCTGTTTCTAGAGAGTATTTATCATCATTAATACTTTTAAAATACCCTAGAACATATTGATTAAGTACTTGTGGCTTTATGTATTTACCGCTAGGAGTCCATACATCTAAAGGAGTAGGGGAACTGGTGTTTGATAGTAAATGAAGGTATTGTGTCATTCTGTTATAACCAGCTTTTATTGAAGTATTATCATTAAAAGCATATGCCAGAACTACTCTGGGTTCTAAATTGGTAAATGTTTTTATTTGATGACTTCTGCTAAAACTTTCTGTGCCTATTGGTGTTGCATCTTCATAAATCTGCAATTCTTGATTAAATAAAAGTGGATTATCATTTTGATAGATATTAAGTTCATTTTGTCCTAATCTGATAAAATTGCTTAATCTAAGCCCATACTGAAGTGTTAAGTTATTAGAGATTTTATGTTCTGTGTCAATATAGACACCAAATTCATTTGCATATTTATCGATAAGTTTTTCTCTATTGATTCCAGTATCTTCACTATTGGGTTTTATTTCACCAGGGTTAAATCTGAAATAGATAGTATTGATACCATAATTAAGTTGGAAATTATCACTGATATAATGTTTCAGATCATATTTTAGATTAAAATTTTTGATTCCAGAATCCCATTCGAATCCTACAAAATCGAGTTCTAATCTGTAGAAATAATCAGAATATATGAGAGATAGATTAGAGAATAGTTTATCTGAAAACAGGTGGTTCCACCTTAGGTTGAATACTGTATTGCCATACGTATTTTTAAAAACCTCATCTATAGCAAATACATCTCTACCAAAGTAACCAGACAGGTATAAATTATTATTGTCATTAATCTTATAATTTAATTTTGTATTGAGATCATAGAAATATGCTACGTTGTCATTATCAAAAAGAGGTAAAAAAAGGTGAGCATAAGATGTTCTGCCGCCAACCAAAAATGCACCTCGATCTTTTACAATAGGACCTTCTGCAAGCAATCTACTTGCTACTACTCCTAGACCACCATTAATTCTGTATTTTTTACTATTTCCTTCTTTTTGATAAATATCTAATACAGAGGATACACGACCACCATATCTGGCAGGAATCCCTCCTTTGTAGAGTTTGATATCTTTTATAGCATCTGGATTAAAGACAGAGAAAAAGCCAAAAAGATGAGAAGAGTTAAAAATAGTAGCTTCATCTAATAAAATGAGGTTTTGATCAGTTGATCCTCCTCGTACATTAAATCCTGAAGCTCCTTCGCCACCGCTAGTTACTCCTGGCAAAAGAATAATTGATTTGATCACATCGGCTTCTCCTAATACAACAGGAATTTGTTTAATAGTTCCTGCGGTGAGTTTATTAATACTCATTTGAGGATTCTTAATATTTCCTTTTTTTGCTTTTTTTATTAGTATTATTTCATCTAGTATCTCTGAAGACTCTATAAGCTGAACATTTAATTTTTTATCTTTATTCAGGTCAATTTCCTGAATACTGTCCTTGAATCCCAAGTAACTAACTTGTAGTTTGTATTTTCCCTGAGGTAAGGTGATAGAATAAAAACCATATTCATTAGTAACTATGCCTTTTCCTATTTCAGGAAACATAACATTCACACCAATAAGTGTTTCGTTACTGGATTTTTCTGAAATAATCCCGCTCAATGTAAATTTTTCTTGACTTAGAATTGAGAACGATGATAAGAATACTAATATGAAACTAGATACTATGTGTTTTTTCAAAAGAAAGTATTTTATCAATTAGTACTAATAGAGCTCATCTTGAGTCATGCTTTTGTCTACAAAATTCATATTTTGCACCTTATTCTCACTAATTTTTTTAGCGTAGTTAAGGCTATATTGAAAAAAAATGCTCTCATTATGGCACAAAAGCCGATTTTTTTGGCTTAAATCACTGCTCAAGATGAGTTCATATTGTAAAGTAGAGATATGTAATGAGTTTTACAATTAATTTCTCATTAATTATCGTTTTGAGTACTAATTTTTTCTTATGTTTTTGATTATACAAATTCTTACTATTTTTAATCAATAGAATTTCTAGATTGCTTTCTACACAAGGTTTCGCACAAAAATGATTTTTGTTTATGTAGCATCAGTTCTTTTTTAAAGCAATTGAGCTAGGAATTAAAACCTATGAATTGGAGTTTTGTTTCCTAGCTCTAATAGCGAAGCGATCTTATATTAGATGCCTCGACGACTCTGCTTCGGGGTAGTTCAATTAAAAAAGTTTAAATCATTTAAAAAATCAAAATTGAAGACTAATTAAATTTAATTAGTCTTCAGTTTTGATAAATCTTGTTAATAGAATTTCTTATCTGTGACAGTGATGTTTCATTAATTAATATTTTCTAGATTTTTTCTACTGATCTTTTGATATTAATCCTACTTTGTCATCTAAGAGCGTTTCCCTATTGGGTTGGAATTTTCACTACAATCCCTAACACGTTTTATTAGGTTACTTTAAGATAACAAAGTAGGAATAACCAGAGTATATAGCGTAGAAATAAAATTTCTTGGCATTATATATTCAAAAGTTTTAAGTACTGTAATGTGTATACTCTAGCATATACTTAATGTAAAATTATATGTTAGACAGAAAATGAGATAACCCCCTATTTTTAGTTGCATAGCATTACAGTATCTTACCTTTATTTTATAATGATCCTGTTTGTTTTAGTTTTAAAACGATTTTTCAGTTGTACGATGTACATACCCTGTTTTAAGTTTTTGGTCGAAATGATTTCATTTTTCCCATAAATATCACGAGTAAATACAACATTTCCTGACATACTAACAATAGTCATTTGGGTAAAATCGTTGGCAGTTAAATTATTAACAATAGCATGTAATGTATTATCTTTAACAAGACTTGGATATACGCCAAATGTAAGATTTTCGGAAGTTGTTTCTGTATCTGTTACATTGTTAGAAAATGATCCATTAAACTGAAATGTTCCTATCTGACCTGGGAAATTAGCATCAGTTAACCCTGATTCTTCATGTAAAAGTGTCCAGTTAATTCCATCATTAGATCCATGACAGGTAAACGCTCTTAAATTACCCCATTGTACTTTTCTGATAGAAATTCCTGTAGGAGAAATAGTCTTATCACCAAAATTAAGGGTAATTTGATAAGGGTTCTGTTCTCCAACCCACATACCTTTGTCCTTTTCGGCATCAAAAGCAAACCATGCAATTTCATTTTTAGTACCCGAAGCAATAACTCCTCCTGAATTATTGGAGGTCATATCCTGCTCAGGATAAGCTTTGGTGCCAGAAAACCACTCGATATCGGTGATTTTGAGTCCATCTGTAGTCGTAGCGGTAAATTTAAGATAACTGTAAGAACCTCCTGAAGGAGCTTCTTTTACCGTTATAAGGGCAGTAGCAGTATGTCCTCCATCTACAGTAGTAGCTGTTATTGTAGCCGTACCTAATGCTATACCTGTTACAACACCGCCACTTACGGTGGCTACTGAGGTATTCGATGAACTCCAATTCACGTTTTTGTTGGTTGCATTTGAAGGGGAAACTGTAGCAGTTAAAGTCGCTGATTGGTTCTGATTAACAGACAATGTAGATGGGGTTAAAGCAACTCCTGTAACACTTATTGGGTCAGGTGTATCGTTTGAAACAGTTACACTCGCTGTTGCAGTACGTCCTCCATCGGCTGTGGTAACAGTTATTGTTGCGGTACCTGCCGCTACGCCAGTAACTATCCCACCGCTTACGGTAGCTACTGAAGTATTCGATGAACTCCAGGTAACCCTTTTGTTGGTAGCATTAGAAGGCGCAACGGCTGCTGTTAACCTTTCCGATTCGTTACGTTTAACAGATACTGTTGAGGGGGTTAAAGTAACACCTGTAACACTTACTGGGTCTACGGGATCACCTACTCCTGTATAATTCGCATAGTTTCTTACTACATCCCAGGTCACATCCCAAACCACTTGGGCATAATCGGCGGGCACAGAATAGCGTTCTCTCCAAAAATAGAGATCGTTTATAACAGCGTTCTGAGGGTCTTGTTTATAAATTACCGCAAAATGGGTTACCGCTTCAATATACATCCCTAGATGATTTAAATGTCCTTCATCTCTATAAACGTCAAAAATGTGGGAAATCCTAGGTACTTGACCTGCTTTTGCCAGTTGGTTTATTTGATACATCACTTCTGGTACGGGTACCAGGTAGATTTCCTTGTTTGGGTAGGCAGCTCTATACGCATCTACTATGTCTTCAAAAAAACCTCGATACCTGCATTGAGTATAGCTACCATCATCGTCTATACCATCCCATACACGATCAAAATCATTGTTGTTTTCATTTCTGGGCCAGTGTGCAAAAATAAAGGTTTTACAATTAGGATTCCTTTGGTAAGCTACATCCATAAAGTACCCGCCATATCTAACATCGGTTTCAATCCCCCGATCATAAGGCTCCAACACAAGGTTATCCCATGATTCATTTTCTAAAGGCGGATACTCAGTTTCATTCGCTTCTAATCGTTTATCCCAGAGCCATCCTAGAGGAGCTCCTGGAGTGGTGTACTTTTTATACGTAGAAGTATGTCCTTTACCTCTTGCTATATCATGCATACCATAGGCTTGATCTGCAAGGCTATTGCCTATATGAAAGGTTCGCATACTTTGTTGGGCATGAGTTATTGCTGTTGTGCAAATAATCAATCCTATTAAATAAGATAATTGTATAAATTTTTTGTACATTGAATTAGAAATCGGGTGTTTTGGTTTTGTTAATAAATTTTTCATAATGTCTTAATTGTTAAGGGGTTTTAAGATATTTATTTGTGTTTTGGTTTATGATGTTTTTAAACAACATCATTTTCGTTAAGTGGGATTTAAAAACTTCGTTTTGATACCGAAATCTTTTAGTTCCCTGTTTTGATTTGTGGGAGAGATTCATGTTT
>CAKMZM010000103.1:0-1663 GCA_929200365.1 uncultured Flavobacteriaceae bacterium
GCAATCTGGTTTTTTGAGGATTCAGATCTCTTTAAGATATTATGCCCTCATAAATTCAAAAGGTATAAACAAGAACACGATTTTGACGCTTACAAAAAGAACGACTACATTTATTTTGAAGAAGATTCTGCCAATAAGATATACCTCATAGAAAAAGGAAAAGTAAAAATCGGATACTATGCAGAAGATGGTAACGAAGTAATTAAAGCCATTCTCACCAGAGGAGAGATTTTTGGAGAAAAAGCAATTCTTGGAGAAAATAAAAGAACAGAATTTGCTCAATCTGTCGATAATACTACTTCTATCTGTCCTATTGGTGTAGAAACCATGCATGGACTTATGCGAGATAACCAAACCTTTAGTCTTAGAATCTACAAATTTATTGGTATGAGATTTAAGCGTTTAGAAAGAAGGCTGCAGTTACTCCTTTTCAAAGACACCAAAACAAGATTATTAGAGTTCTTAGATGAACTTAAAGAAGATTACGGACACTGTTGCCCGTATACCGGAGATATGGTAATAGAACATCCGTATACCCAAAAAGACATAGCTCATCTTATAGGAACATCAAGACCAACCTTAAATATTATTCTAAACGAATTAAAGGGGTCTAATATCATAGATTTCAATAGAAAAGAGATTCGATTAAAAAATGTTGCTTAATGTTAGGTGGCTAACATTTTAAAAACTTCAATGTCAATAATTTTATGATCTAATAATCATAAAAAAAAAGCAATGTTAAAAAAAGTAATTATAGGTGCTTCGATAATTGGATGTATTGTTTCTTCCTGTAACAATGATGACGATTCAGGGAATGTACCTACAGAATCAAATGTAACACTTAATCTTAGTGGATTAGAAGACTTAGGAAACGATTACCTTTATGAAGGGTGGATTATTGTTGATGGAGTCCCGATATCTACAGGAACATTTTCGGTAAATAGCGAAGGAGAATTATCTAGTACTTCTTTCATGGTAAATACAGAATCACTTAAGGCAGCGGCAGCTTTTGTATTAACAATAGAGCCTAACCCCGATCCAAACCCAGCACCAGCAGATACAAAACTATTAAAAGGAGATTTTGGAACTGGTAATACAGCAACAGTAGGGTTAGGGCCTGTAGGAGAAGGAGATTTTTCAGACTCAGCAGGAGGGTTTTTCTTAAGAACCCCAACAGATGAAGCTTCGGGAACAGCAAATAACGGTAATGATCAATTTGGAGTATGGTTTGGTACCCCAGGGATGCCACCAGCAGTAAATTTAACTTTACCAGTTCTCAATGCAGGATGGAAATATGAAGGATGGGTAGTGGCAGATGGAGTACCTCTCTCTACAGGAACATTCACAATGAGTGATACTGCCGATGATAATATAGGAGATGCAAATGGGTTTAGTGAGATCGCTTCTAGCGGACCACAATTACCAGGAGAAGACTTTTTTAGAAATGCCCCGGATGGAGTAACATTTCCATTAGATGTAAGAGGAAAAACAGTTGTGATTTCTGTAGAACCATTTCCAGATAATTCAGCAGCACCATTCTTGTTAAAACCTTTAGTTGGTACAGCAGGTACAGATACCGCACCTGCTAGTTATCCCTTCGAGCTCAATAGTGTTTCATTTCCTTCAGGAAGTGTAACAAGATAATAGTTCATTGTTATTTTTT
>CAKMZM010000103.1:1763-3472 GCA_929200365.1 uncultured Flavobacteriaceae bacterium
GATAGATGAAGTTTAATAAAAAGAATATTTCAAATCTGATTTTTGTAATCATACTGGTGTTGTTTTTTATTCCCAATACCAGAGGAATGATGCAGATATTTTTAACTAGAATTTTTTCTTTTAGCCCTGGAATAGTAGAAGTAAATGAAAGAGTACAGATAGCATCATATGATTGGAAATTACACGGAGTAAATACAGCATCTGTTAATTTTAATACAGCCAGAGATAAAGTGGTGTTAATCAATTATTGGGCTACATGGTGTCCCCCATGTATTGCAGAAATGCCTTCTTTACAAAAGCTATATAATGATTACAAAGA
This sequence comes from uncultured Flavobacteriaceae bacterium, assembly GCA_929200365.1. Classification (GTDB taxonomy): domain Bacteria; phylum Bacteroidota; class Bacteroidia; order Flavobacteriales; family Flavobacteriaceae; genus Aquimarina. The sequence continues at coordinate 2,083 of CAKMZM010000103.1, forward strand.
TGAGATGGTATTTCTTTTTGTAACTACAGATGATGATCCCGAGATAAATAAATTCATGAAGAATAAAAACTATAGTTATCCTATATACAGATCATTATCTAAGCATCCAAAACCTTTTGTAAATAGCCCCATTCCTCAAACATACCTCATTGATAAAAAAGGAAACATTATTATAGATAAAACTAATGCAGCAAACTGGAATAGTACTAAGGTAAGAGAAACAATAGATCATCTGCTGGCCGAATAAGATATCTACTTTTTTTATATTGGCTAATTAAGCCAGATAGCATGAAGCAGAAAGTAATGAAAATCCAGACAGGATATAGCTAAAGTTCAGAAACTAACGAACTAATCGATTCAAAATATCGATGATTATGTTTAGTGCTGTTAGAAAGATGTATGATTTGTTTACCAAGCATCCATAACTCATTAACCCTATTAGCACATACAATTGTATTAAAATCTTCGAGGTATTTTGTAAGGTTATCTTTTTCTGGTCTAATAGTAAAATAGGATATAAATACGATATCATCATGAAGAGAGAGCATATTAGGTAAACTATTTAAAGGAATACTTGCCCCCAGATATATAGCCTTGTACCCATGTAACAATATCTCATAATTGATATACAATAAACCTAATTCATGTATTTCATTTTCTGGAAGAAATAAAATAAAAACTCTATCTGTTTTGGTAGGTTTAGAATATTGGAGCTTTTCAATATTTAGTATTAATTTCTGCTTTATTAAATTAGAAATAAAATGTTCATGTGCAGGATTGATCGTATTAGTTTGCCATAATAATCCTATTTCTTTTAATAAAGGAATAAAAATATCAACAAATATTTCTTTAAAATTTCTTTTGCTCTCTAAATCCAAATATACTTCTGAAAATAACTCAAGATCATAATTTAGCATCGCAATTTTAAAGGAGTTTATAGCTTGGTTTTTGATACTATTATAAGATACAATGCTTTTTACATATTCATTAATCTCTTGTGTATTCAATTTAGAGATTCTGGATATTTTGTAGCCGTTATTTACTAGATAAGTAACGTTAAGCAATTTTTGGAGGTTTTTTAAATTGTAAGTTCTTATATTAGTATTAGTACGATTAGGAGAAAGTAGATTATATCTTTTTTCCCATATCCTTATGGTATGTGCTTTTACATTACAAAGATTCTCTAAATCTTTAATACTAAATGTTTGTTTAATATTGCTCACTTTTATCAAAGAATAGTAAACAAAATTAAGTAAAAGTGAAGGCTTATTTTTTCAAAAATTGTTAAAATAGTAGTAATGATTGTTAAAAATAAACTTCTCATCAATTCGTGATGAACTCATTTCTATTTTTTATAATGAAGTGAGAAAACACATTAAACACAACAATT
>CAKMZM010000103.1:3572-12408 GCA_929200365.1 uncultured Flavobacteriaceae bacterium
GAACTCATTTCTATTTTTTATAATGAAGTGAGAAAACACATTAAACACAACAATTCATCTTGATCCTAAAAAATGTAGAATTCTTTCTTTTTAGATTAACCAGAATTTTTGCATAAACACAACTTTTGATCTTGATCCGAAACTTTGGGGTGATTTAGTGATATTATTTGCAAATTAAAGTGTTATCAAATTGGAAGAAGAACAAATAAAAGGAGTTTTTGGAAGTTGAAAAGAAGAGAATTTTTAAGAGATAATAAGCAGTAAAATTACCACGATACTTACCACTATATTTTTGAAGTACTATAAATAAAGGTGGTATGGGAATTATATTGTGCCCAGAGCGGGAGTCGAACCCGCACGCCCTAATGGACACATGGCCCTCAACCATGCCTGTCTACCAGTTCCAGCACCTGGGCAATAAAAGAATGCTACAATATAACATAAAACTAAAAAAGTATCGCAAAGATTACGATACTTATTAGTGACCGGGCTGGGGCTCGAACCCAGGACCCTCTCCTTAAAAGGGAGATGCTCTACCAACTGAGCTACCAGGTCATAGATAATTTTATTATTATCGATATTTTAAAGAACTAAATCAATAATGATTGCTATTTAATCAGTATTTATTTATCTGTGACCGGGCTGGGGCTCGAACCCAGGACCCTCTCCTTAAAAGGGAGATGCTCTACCAACTGAGCTACCAGGTCATACATTCTTTTTTCCTTGAATGCGGCTGCAAATATACTATCATTAATTTATTTTTCAAGAAGAAATTCACATAAATTTGTATTTTGTTTAAAATCATGTTTTTTTTGAGCAATATTTATTTAATTTTTAAGATATGAATATAGTTTTAATAGGGTATATGGGAAGTGGGAAATCACTGGTAAGCAAAGCTTTGGCTACTAAAATGAAATTGAATTATCTGGATTTGGATGATTATATAGAAATTCAAGAAAAAAAAACAATTAGAAATATTTTTGACGATCATGGCGAAATATATTTTAGAAAGAAAGAATCTTTATGTCTTAAGGAAATGCTGGATACTTATAAAAACACAATTATTTCTCTTGGTGGTGGTACACCTTGTTTTGCTGGAAACCTAAAAACTATAGCAAATAAAGAAAATGTAAAAAGTATATATTTACAAACTTCATTAGATGAATTAACAAAAAGACTATTTGCAGAACGAAACAAACGACCATTGATTTCTCATGTTGCTACACCAAGCGAGCTTAAGGATTTTGTTCGCAAACATCTGTTTGAGCGATCCTTTTATTATAATCAAGCTGATTATAAGGTAGTTACTGATCATAAAAATGAAGATCAAATAAGTGAAGAGATTATATCTTTTTTACTTTAAAATAGCGAAATCTTCATCCCCAAATTTTACAATGATATGTTCATGTAATGAAGTAGACAAAGAGATCCCTTTAAAATCTGCCTTAATAGGATATTTCTTATGGTTTCGGTTAACCAAAACAGCAGTTTTAAATCTGGTAAGGGGAACATCAAGAAAATGCTTTACACCATAAATAAGAGCAGTACCCGAACTAAGTACATCATCGGCAAGAATTACAGGTTTGTTTTGATAATCAGTTGCTTCTATTGAAGTTTTAACAGTATTATGAGGAGATTTTTTATTCATTGTAACCTCACACAGCACCACTTTTAAGTCAGAGATGTCTTCTACTATCACTTTTAGCCGTTGGGCAAATATATATCCATTGTCTGCTATTCCAGCAATTACAATTTCTTTTTCATTAACATTAGTTTCATAAATCTGATAAGCAATACGCTTTATTTTGTGCTGTATTTGTTCGTGAGTGAGAATTATATTGGTGTCGGTTTGCATATTTCAGGATTATTGATTGTTATTTATTATAGTATAAATAAACTATAATTAATTGATTGTTAATAGCGTCTCATAAAAAATTGTCATGAGTTTTCAAATATAAAAAAGAGTTCGTTACCCATGCGTGGTTCTATAGAATTATAAGAATTTTCTAATGTTTTTATAGTAAAATGTTCAGAAAACAAGAGTTCGTATTCTTTTTTGCTTCCTCCAAAGGGAGGTTCATGATGTTCAAACTCTTGATCAAATAAGAGTCCTACAAGTTTTCCTTTTTTAGAAAGAAGATTCGACATCTTATTAATATAATCGGATCTTCGTTTTGGCGGTAATGCACAAAAAAAAGTTTGCTCTATAATCAAATCAAATTTGTTGTGATAATTGAAAAAATCATCACATATTAATTTTTCGGAAGGAAACTTAGGTAATCGTCGTTTAAATTTTTGTAAAACATCTTCTACAAAATCTAATATATAGATGTTTTTAAACCTCTGGTTAAACAAGTATTCTGCTTCATAGGCATTTCCACAACCTGGTATAAGGATTTTAAGATCACAATCTGTCAACTGATCAAAATAATTGATAATAGGAGGAGAAGCAAAACCAATGTCCCATCCCATTTGTTTATTTTGATAGCGATATTTCCAATATTCTTTATCAGGGATCATTCTTCGCTATCATTAGCTATACCATCAGAGTACCAATCATCGATATCTCTTCGATCTTTTTTGGTAGGTCTACCAGTACCTTTTTTTCGATAATAATCTTTAGAATATTTTAAAAGATCCAATTTTTGCAACGCTTCCTTCGGAGTGGTGTCTTTACGATAGATATCGACGAGTTTAGCTCCAATTCGACTATCTGGTGTATCAAGTACCACAAGTTCATAATTAATTTGATTTTTACGAACAGTAATTTTATCCATAGGGTAGATGTCTCTAGAAGGTTTGATGGTATTTCCGTTAACACGAATTTTACCATCTTTACATGCTTTTGTAGCAATACTCCGAGTTTTAAAGTATCGAATACACCATAAATATTTGTCAACTCGCATAAAAAATAATTAAAATGCGTTTTTATATTAGATAATTGTGAAACAAAAGTACAAGAAAATTGTATCTTGCGCCTTTAAAAAAGTAAATACATGAATGTGATAAAATATAGCTGTGCCATTGTGCTGGCTTTCGTAGTTTTATATGCTTGTAAAAAAGATGATGATGGTAGCGGTGGTGATATAACTGTTGTTCCTCCAGAAGATAGAGGAGAGCAGCAAATAAAAGATGATGCAGCGCTTCAGGACTATTTGAGAACACATTTTTATAATTATGAGAGTTTTGAAACTCCTCCTGATGATTTTGATTATCGTATTGTAATAGATACTATTGCAGGAGATAACAGTGATAAGGTTCCTTTGAAAGATCAGGTTATTGTAAAAACAGTTAACTTTTTTGAAGTTGATTATAAATTATACATACTTAAAGTACAAGAAGGTGTTGGAGAAAAAGCTACTATAGCAGATTCGACAGCAATAACTTATAAAGGACAATTACTTAATGGAAATGTTTTTGATAGTGCTGTGACCCCAGTGTATTTTGATTTACCAGGTGTTATAAGTTCTAGTGGTCAGTTAAATAACACGATAGAAGGCTTTAGACAAGGATTAGTTGGTTTTGGTGGAGCTTCTGATATAGAGATAAGTAGTGATGGCAGCTTTGTATTCTCAAATGATCATGGTGTAGGAGCTTTGTTTATCCCGAGTGGTTTAGGATATTTTTCTAGAGGCCCAGGAAATAATAGTTATGAACCACTTATTTTTACACTTAGGGTTATTCAAATCAATAAAACCGATCATGATCATGATTTTTTGAGCTCTATTGATGAAGATTTGAATGGAAACGATAATTTGTATGATGATGATACAGATGAAGATGGGATACCAAACTATTTAGATGATGATGATGATAGAGATGGTACACTAACCAAAGATGAGATAACTATTAATGATAGTAATAATGATGGGATTATTACTCTGGATGAAATTACATTTTATGACGATGACGGGGATGGTATAAAGAATCACTTGGATGCCGATGATAGGGATATGAAAAACGAATAATAAAAAAACTCCGATTGAAAAATCGGAGTTTTTTTATAACAAATTTAAATTTATAAATCTAGAGAAAGACCTATAATGAGCTGATTCGGTCTAGAATCTACTCTTATATTATCATCTATTGATTCTGCATGATTTTTACTAAGCCCACGTTCATAGCGTATATCTGCATTAAGTCTGCCAAATTGTACACCTGCTCCAAACTGTAATCCAACAGTAAACTCGTTTTTAACATCACCAAGCCTTACATCTTCCAGATCTGTTTCAACAATATACTGTAATGCTGGGCCTCCAAAAACATGTACAGGTCCTACAACAGAAATTCCTAAAAGAATGGGTAAATCCAATTTTTTAATTGTATAATCCAACTCTGCATCTGCTAGCTTATAAGTGCTATTATTCACGGTGTATTGTAATTCGGGTTTGATATAAATATTATCAGTCAATTCCCCTCTTAAAAACACACCAAGGTGATACCCAACCCTATCATCTGCTGTTGTTCTCGTGACATCGGTAATCTCGATTTTACCATTATCTCCATAATTAAGCCCTCCTTTTACTCCAAAAGTTACTCTTTTTTCCTGTGCAAGTAATGCGTAAGAAGTAAATAACATAAAAAAGACAAATACATTTTTCATTGTAAAATAATTTTTGCTTTAACCCAGATTAAGGCAATAGACTATCTATTGTATAATCTAGATTTAAAGATTAATAAATAATTTGAATGATTTTGGTATAAAGGCTAGTCTATTAAGAACGAATGTCTTTATGTTTTATTTTTTGTAGAAACAAAAAACCTTCTAAAATGAATTAGAAGGTTTTCTTAATATTTTAAAAATATTATTATTTTCTTTTTATAACTTTTAGCACAGCTTTGTTTATTGATGCAGCATTTAAGCCATATTTTTCCATAAGTTGATCTGGTGTTCCACTTTCTCCAAAAGTATCATTCGTTGCAATAAATTCTTGTGGTGTTGGATGATATTGGGTTAAAACTCTCGAAACACTTTCGCCTAAACCACCTAAAAAATTATGTTCTTCTGCGGTAACGATACAACCTGTTTTCCTTACCGAATTTAGAATTGTTTCATCATCAAGTGGTTTTATAGTATGTATATTAATAACCTCTGCACTGATTCCTTGTTCATATAAAGACTCTGCCGCTTTTAGAGCTTCCCAAACCAAATGACCTGTAGCAACTATAGTTACATCGGTTCCTTCTTGTAGTAGAACTGCTTTTCCGATTTCGAATTTTTGATCTTCTGGAGTGAAATTAGCAACTTTTGGTCTTCCAAATCTTAAATAAACCGGACCTTCGTAATCCGCTATTGCCAGAGTAGCAGCTTTAGTTTGATTATAATCACATGTATTGATCACAGTCATTCCTGGTAGCATTTTCATAAGACCAATATCTTCCAAAATTTGGTGTGTTGCTCCATCTTCTCCCAGTGTTAAACCCGCATGCGAAGCACAAATCTTTACATTTTTATCACTATACGCTATAGATTGACGAATTTGATCATAAACACGTCCTGTAGAGAAATTTGCAAACGTTCCTGTAAAAGGGATTTTACCACCTATAGTTAATCCTGCTGCAATTCCCATCATGTTTGCTTCAGCAATACCAATCTGGAAAAAACGCTCTGGATGATTCGCAATAAAAGCATCCATTTTTAAAGAACCGATCAAATCAGCACATAGCGCTACTACATTTTCATTAGTCTTACCTAATTCTTCTAAACCAGCTCCAAAACCAGAACGCGTATCTTTTTTTCCTGTGTCTATATATTTTTTCATTTTCTTTTTAATTTGGTAAATTAATAATCTCCTAGAGTTTCAGGGTTTTGTGCTAACCCAATTTCTAGCTGTTCATCGTTAGGAGCTTTACCATGCCATGCATGCGTATGCATCATAAAATCGACTCCATTACCCATCACAGTATGCATTAATATACATACAGGTTTTCCTTTACCTGTTCTGCTTTTTGCTTCTTTTAACCCTTTAATAACTGCAGAAATATTGTTACCTTCTTTAATTTCCATAACATCCCAGCCAAAAGCTTCAAATTTTGCTTTTAGATCTCCTAGCGGAAGAACGTCGTCTGTAGCACCATCTATTTGTTTACCATTATAATCAATGGTAGCGATAAGATTATCTACTTTTTTTCCTGAAGCATACATAGCTGCTTCCCAAATTTGTCCTTCCTGAAGTTCTCCATCACCATGCAGGCTATATACTAGATGAGCATCATTATTTAATTTTTTTGCTTGTGCAGCACCCAAAGCTACAGACATCCCTTGTCCCAATGATCCAGAAGCAATACGAATACCAGGAAGCCCTTCATGAGTTGTTGGGTGCCCTTGCAATCTGCTGTTAATTAGCCTAAATGTGTTTAGCTCTTCTACAGGGAAATACCCACTTCGTGCTAATACACTATAATAGACTGGCGAAATATGACCATTAGATAAGAAAAAGATATCTTCATCGATACCATCCATATCAAAATCATCTTTTCGATCTAAAACTTCTTGAAACAGGGCAACAAAAAATTCTGTACAGCCCAAAGATCCTCCTGGGTGACCAGAATTAACTTTGTGTACTTGTCGTAAAATATCTCTACGTACTTGTGTTGCAAAATCCTCTAATTGTTGTGTTTTTGGCATTATATTGCTGATTTCTTGATAATAAAGCTTCAAAAGTACAGGTTTTGTATGCGGTGACAAAATGTAGAGACAGCTTTTAATTAAGAAACTAATGTTAATAACAAAAAGTTTTAGAAAACCTAAGTATATCAATGTGGTTTTAGTTAGTTATCTTTGCGCTCGATCAAACAGGAATTATGCAATTTGACCTTTTGTGCCAAGACTCTCAGAGTAAAGCGAGAGCAGGTAAGATAAGTACAGATCACGGTGTTATAGAAACCCCAATTTTTATGCCAGTAGGTACAGTCGCTACCGTAAAAGGTGTACACCAGAGAGAACTAAAAAATGATATTAATCCTGATATTATTTTGGGAAATACATATCATTTATATCTAAGACCTCAAACTCCAATTTTGGAAAAAGCGGGAGGACTACACAAGTTTATGAACTGGGATAGAAATATCCTTACTGATAGTGGAGGATACCAGGTGTATTCTCTGTCTGCTAATCGTAAGATTAAGGAAGAAGGCGTAAAATTTAAATCCCATATTGATGGGTCATACCATGTATTTACTCCAGAAAATGTGATGGAAATCCAGCGTACTATTGGAGCAGATATCATCATGGCTTTTGATGAATGTACACCATACCCTTGTGATTATCAATATGCAAAAAGAAGTATGCACATGACACACAGATGGTTAGATCGTTGTATGCAACATTTAGAAAAAATTCCGGTTAAGTATGGGTATGATCAGGCTTTTTTTCCGATAGTACAAGGAAGTACATATAAAGATCTTAGAAAGCAATCGGCAGAATATATTGCAAATGCAGGAGCTGTAGGTAATGCAATCGGAGGTTTGTCTGTAGGAGAACCAGCAGAAGAGATGTATGCGATGACAGAAGTAGTAACAGATATTTTGCCAGAAGATAAGCCAAGATATTTGATGGGAGTAGGAACACCGATTAATATTTTAGAAAATATAGCCCTGGGTATAGATATGTTTGATTGTGTTATGCCTACACGCAATGCACGTAACGGAATGTTATTTACAGCACATGGAACTATTAATATCAAAAATAAGAAATGGGAAGATGATTTTTCGCCAATAGATGACATGGGGATTACTTTTGTCGACACCGAATATTCTAAGGCGTATTTAAAACATCTTTTTTCGGTAAATGAATTATTAGGAAAGCAAATAGCAACCATACATAATTTAGGATTTTATTTATGGTTGGTTCGCGAAGCCAGAAAACATATCTTAGCCGGTGATTTTAATACTTGGAAGAATATGATGGTTAAACAAATGGATAAAAGATTATAAATAACCTATACGTAAGAAAATAAAAAATGATTTTATGAAACAGTACCGCATTATTCTCGGAGCACTATTATTTCTAGTGTCGTTTTTTTGTAATGCTCAAGAGAAAATTGTTGAAAACACTTATGGGAATGGACTGCCAACGAGTAATTATTTAGAGAATAGAGATTTGGATGGAGATGGAGTTATGGATAAAATTTTATTTGACTTTTCAGGAGGGGCACATTGTTGTTATAAAATGAGTCTTTATTTAAGCTCATTGGGTACTATGATTGAATATCCATTTGAAATGGATGGAGGATATGTTCTAGGTATTGATGGTAGTCATCCCGAACATTTTGGTATTGAAGATTATGATCAAGATGGTTTACCTGAAATATTTATGGAAATTGAAACGTATGGTTTAGATAAATTCCCAATAGATCGTAAATGGACAAAGAAATATGGAATCAAAACGAATTACATTCTTTTTGATTTTTTTGAGAAAAGAATGATTGTAAAAGATTATACTAAAAAAATATAACAAAAAAATAAAAAATAACTGCTCATTTGAGCCAATGAAGCATAGAGGATAGTCTTTGCAGAGCCTTGATTTCTGAGATAGAGAAATCTTTGCCACAGGAGTAGCAAAATAAAGGCTCGAATTTACAATAAAATTGATGAAAATACTGGACTGGTACATACTTAAGAGATATCTGGGAACATTTTTTACAATGATCTTACTTTTTATTCCTATAGGGATCATAGTAGACCTTTCAGAAAAAATTGATAATATGCTAGAGCATCAGGTTCCTCTTGATGCTGTTGTAGGATATTACCTCGACTTTACGGTTTATTTTGCTAATTTGCTGTTTCCTCTCTTTGTATTTTTATCTGTAATCTGGTTTACATCCAAGCTTGCTAA
>CAKMZM010000104.1 GCA_929200365.1 uncultured Flavobacteriaceae bacterium
CATCAGGATTTATTATAAACTATACAATTATAAATTAGGAGTTTTAAATTTTAATACACGATAAAAACAATTAAAACATTACTTAAGATAAGTGGGTAGGTATACAACAAATTTTCTTTTTGTCAGAAAAGCATAAAAAAATTAATACTATTTTTATTTTTCGTATTCCATCCTAACCTTCTCAAAAGAAAGGAACTAATATTGTTTTTATGAAATTAAGAAACAATCTCTTTGAAAAGCCCGACCCGATAGGGAAACGCCCTTAGATGACAAAGTAGGATTAAAGATAAGAGTTAAGGAAACAAAGATTTTAGCTAAATGAGCAATAAATGTATAGATTAAAAAGTTTTATTATTTTTATAGTTTTTGAAAAAAGTTTTTAAAATACATCTTTCTATTATATATGTTAATGACAGTCAGTGACTTTTTGTTATTAAAAAATTTATAAAATGAAAGTTATAGATTATTTGTTTTTGTTAAGTGGTTTACAATCGATATTGATTACTAGTACTCTATTTTTTTATCAATCTAAGAAGAAGCATGTTAATCGGTATTTAGGATTGTTTTTTACTACTATATGTGTTGAGTTGGCAATACATTTTGTTATCATCGAGGTTAATCATCCTGCGATTTATTATCAACCATTTCGATTTGATTTTTTGAGTATGAATTTTTTGTTTTTCTATGCTGTAGAAACAACAAGTATTTATACTAAGCGTAAGCTTTACTACTATATTCCTGCAATCGTAGAGTTTTTATTGTTATTAGTGATTTTTATCGCAGTGTTGTTAAATCCAGATTTGGATAATTTTTTTCAAGAAATTTATTTTGATATGATTATTGGTTTTGTTGCTTCGATTTATATTGTAGTGATGGCTATTTTAGTTATCAAAGTTAATATTGAACATAGAAAAAGATTGCCTCATTTTTATGAAATTACCAAATATAAATCATTGGATTGGTTAACAGTTTTTTGTATAGTATATGTGTTTTTCAATATAGTGTCATATATATTACATGCTTTACCTAATAATGAATACGTTTATGTTTTTTTTGATATTGGGTACTTATTTTTCCTGTATTATATTACCATTGCAAGTTTGGTACAAATCAATATTATGAATGTTATTTTGCCAAGAGTAGAGGAAAAAGAAGTTAAAGAAAAATTAGAAAGCGTGGTTAAGATTATCGAAAAACATATGCTAGAAAATAAAGCATATTTAAACCCTTCAATTAGTTTAAAGGTGTTTGCTAAAGATATAAAATTACCAGAAAGATTAATCTCTAAAGCGATTAATAAGATTGAACATAAGAACTTTAATAATTATATCAATTATTATAGGGTTGAAGAATTTAAACAGCTATTATCTATGGATAGGCATAAAAAATTTAGTATTTCTGCAATAGCCAATGAAGCTGGGTTTAATTCTAGAGCGTCATTTTATAAAAATTTTAAAGATATTGTAGGCGTATCTCCTTTATCATATGTTAACAACATAAACATTTAATTATGATCTTTTGAAGTATTTGATAACATGATTTGAGACATCTTAAATCATGTTATGGGACATTAAACTTTTGATTGAAGCATTTTTTTTGTTGAATTTTACATCGGATAATATTTGTTACACAAACTCAAGCTATGAAAACACTCATCAATTTTTTACAATTTGGTTGTTGTGAAAAAAATGTGTTTTTATAGAAGAATAGCTATACAATACATCTATTAGCTATCGCAAAGTAGTAAACCGGGGTGTGCTTTTTAAATTACAGTATTTAGAATTTTAAAAGAACTTTTGAAAACAAATATTTAAATATTTAAGAAACTAATAGAAGGCATCCAATACTTTCCATACTCGATCTAGGGGTCTTAAAATGGTCTTCGTCCTCGGTTTATATTTTGTTTGATTAGAATTTTTAATTCTGGGAACAAAAGCTTGTTTTTCAATTCTCATGATCAGAATTTTAATATAAGTACACTACTTGATATAACAATTTATAGTATCAATTTGAATTACTTCGTTATAATTTTACCATCTACCATAACCAGTTTTCTGTCTGCCATATCAGCTAGCTCCTGATTATGTGTTACAATCACAAAAGTTTGCCCAAATTGATCTCTAAGTTTAAAAAATAATTGATGCAAATTTTCTGCTGCTTCACTATCCAAATTTCCAGATGGCTCATCAGCAAAGATCACTTTTGGATTATTAATTAGTGATCTGGCAACAGCAACACGTTGTTGTTCTCCTCCTGATAATTCATTCGGTTTGTGATGATAACGATTAGAAAGCCCTAAGAAATCTAAAAGTTCCTTAGCCCTTTTCTCTACTTCGGCTTTTGGAGTTTTTTTTATAAAAGCAGGAATACATACATTTTCTAAGGCAGTAAATTCGGGTAATAATTGGTGAAACTGGAAAATAAAACCAAGCTGTTCATTTCTAAATTTTGAAAGCTGTTTTTGAGATAATGTATTAATATTAAAGTTATTAATTAATAACTTACATTCCTCTATTTCACTAACGCGATCTAGTGTTCCTAAAATTTGTAGTAATGTTGTTTTTCCTGCACCAGAAGCACCAACAATAGAAACAATTTCTCCTTTTTTGATATGAAGATTTACCCCTTTAAGAACATGAAGGTCTCCATAATTTTTATGAATATTATTAGCTTTGATCATCCGTTTTCTATACTTGAAGGAGTGAAAGTAATCAATATCATTAGAATCCCCAAGATTATCCTTTAGAAGAACGTTTTTAAATTATTTACATCAAGAAAATAAACTACTCTTAATGATAAGGTATGTTTTATAGGTTTGTTAAATAAATTATCGAGACTTTGTCCATAATTTAAGGTAGATAACTCATCATCATTAAAAATTTGATTGCGATAGAGTAGGGTGGCTTCGCTACCAGGAGCAAACCTCCAGTTAAAACTTATATCCAGATTCCAAACATTAAAATTGGTATTTGGATTATCTTCTAAAATATCATAATCAATTAGAGATCTTGAACCATTTTTGTTTAGAATATAAAATATATTATCAGAATAATCGGCAGTACTCCAGAAATTTCGGAAACGTAAATTAACAGCTCTGTAAGGGTCAAAATTATAACTCGCACTTAGCGAATTTTCTAATGAAATAACATCTCGTTGTCCCAGAAATACATCTGTACCATCATCATCAATATATCCATAATTATTTGGGCGATTATAATATTCAGACCTCCATATCACCAATAATCTATCAGAAAATCGATATCTAGGAGAAACTTCTATTCGATATACTTTTTGCCCATCATCAAACCATTGTCTGGTTCCTACACTGATATCATATGCGAATTTTTTTCTGTAATCAGAGGAGATAAATATTCTTCCACCAATATTTTGACTAAAAGTAACAAATCTTCCATCTACCCGAGGTTCAAAATAATCTTTACTTTTAGAATTATAAGCTCCTCTACCACCAAATCCAAATCGTTTTTTGGTTACAAAAAACCAATTTGCTCCAATAGAGTTTTGTGTTTGAATACTTGGCTTATATAACCTTCTATGTCTTGCAAAAACATTGATGCGATAAGTATTAAACCATCCTTTGGGTTCAAAAATCTGATAAGAAGCACTTATTCTGAAATCATTGAAATTATTTCTAAAATTTACTCCCAGATCATTGACATCATAAGTAGTATTTGCCAGATCATAACCAAAACCGTATCTAAATTTACCTTTAATTCGATCAAAATCAATTTCTGAAGCAAAACCGCCGATCTTATCTTTTGGCAAATTTATCATACTAACCAAAGATCTTCCAGTAAGACGATATGAATTTGTTTTATTTGCAAGATTCCAAACCAACCCAGTTACATTTGCATTTCTAAATTCATTACCACTGCGAGTTACGTTAGTATTTATTAAGGAAACAGAAGAATTTTTATTAAACTGTTGATCCAACACAAAAATATTGTAATTCGATATAGGTTCAATTACTTCTTTACGCACAGATCCAGTAATAGTATCAGTAATTCTAATCTCAGTTTTTTCTGTAATTGCATTAAAAAAACCAATACCTAGGTTCCCTTTTGTCCTTCCCGAAATTTTTAAGGCATTAAGGAGATTTACTTTAGAAGGAGCATCTTCTGCAACCTCATTTTCATTAAGGTCATCATCTGATACCGATGTAGAAGGTTTACCACCTACTCTTCTTGAAAAGAAAATATTTCCTTTATTAAAAAGTTCTGTGCCTTCTGTAAAAAATTGTCTGTTTTCTCCAAAAGTTTGTTCAAACGGACCAAGATTAAGACGTACTTCGTCAAAAGCAGCTTGTCCAAAATCTGGGATTAGAGTTGCATCTAATGTAAAGCTATCGCTTAATCCGTATTTTACATCCATCCCAGCACTAAAATCAGTCTTGGTGTCTCCATCAGAATTTGACACTAGACCTTGTACAAATGGAAAAAAAGTAAGTCTAACAGGAGGGTTAATATTTTTTAGACCTTTAACCAAACCATTATATTGTGTACGTTGCCCAATTTTGTTATCAATAAAATTCCAGGTATGAGTTTGATTTCGACTCAGAGATTTTCTATAAAAGTTGATACTCCAATCCTGGATATCCACTTCTGGGAAGCGTAATGCATTATAAGGTATTTTAAATTCTGCATACCACCCTTGATCATCAAAAGAAACTTTGGCATCAAAAACTACATTATAACTGAAATCTTCATTGAATTGATCAGCTCTGGCATCACCAATAGTACCTGCACTAGTTATAAAAAAAAGTGTCTCATTAATCCCATCGTTGTAGGTGTTTATTGCAATACTAAAATGATCTGCTTGGACAGATATATTATCTCGCTGACTAAATTGACGTAGTATCGTATCAGGTTGATCATCATATAAATAAACTCCAAAATAAACAGCTTTATTATCATATGCCATTTTTACTTCAGATTGTATTTCTTTTGGTACTTCTCCCTCATTTCCTGGCTCCCACATTTGAAAATCACCATAAGCAGGAAGAGTTTTCCATACATTATCATCAAGAATACCATCAATTTTTGGTGGATTATTTATTCTTTCTGCTACGATTTCCTTTCTTTGTTGGGCAAAAGATTGTAATGTAATGAAAAGTAAAAATAAAGCATAAGCTTTTGGATATAGTTGTGTATTCATAAAATTGTAATAAAAACCTTACTTTTTGATTGTGAACAAAACTAAGTTTGTACTGGGAGATGGCATACTAACGAAAAGTTAAAAAATAAAAAAAACATTTGTATATGCATATTTTTGCTTAAAAAATTGATATCAAAATTGTTATGAAAGAAGATAATCTAGAAATAGCTGTTTTTGCTGGAGGATGTTTTTGGTGTACAGAAGCAGTTTTTCAACGTGTAGAAGGAGTGTGTAAGGTAATATCAGGATATACGGGAGGAACTGTGAAAAATCCTGTATACCAAGAAATTACAACAGGAAGAACAGGTCATGCTGAAGCAATTAGGGTTGAATACAATCCTAACCTTATTACTTATAAAGAATTATTAGAAATATTTTTTACTATACATGACCCTACTACATTAAATTATCAAGGAGCAGATCATGGTACACAATACCGAAGTGCTATATTTTATGTTGATGAGCATCAACAAAATATAGCACAACACATAATTGCAACACTTAAAAAAGAAGCTATATTTGATAGCCCTATAGTTACAGAAATAACTGAATTGGGAGTGTTTTATAAAGCAGAAGAATATCATCAGAATTACTATAACCAGAACAGTAACCAGAGATATTGTCAATATGTGATAAATCCAAAGCTTAATAAATTAAATACGACCTTTAAAAATAAATTGAAGAAAGAAATACAGAATTAATTGCTATGCCATATAAACATTTTGAAGAATACAATATAAAAGTAACTGAAGAGGTAAAAGAAAAATTTGAATCTATTATTGGAGATCTCGGAGAAGATATAAAAAGAGAAGGTATTGTTAAAACTCCTGAACGAGCAGCGAAGGCTATGCAGTTTCTTACTCAGGGTTACCATCAAGATCCTGCAGAAATTCTTAAAAGTGCCATGTTTAAAGAAGGTTATGATGATATGGTTATCGTTAAGGATATCGAATTATATTCATTATGTGAACATCATATGTTACCCTTCTTTGGTAAGGCGCACATTGCATATATCCCAGATGGCTATATAGTAGGATTAAGTAAATTACCTAGAATTGTTGATGTATTTGCAAGACGATTGCAAGTGCAAGAACGACTTACACACGATATTTTAGAGTGTATTAACAATACATTAAAACCTAAAGGTGTTGCTGTAGTAATCGAAGCTTCTCATATGTGTATGATGATGAGAGGAGTACAGAAACAGAATTCGGTAACAACCACTTCTGGTTTTAGAGGTCAATTTGAAAAAATAGAAACTCGATCAGAGTTTTTAAGATTAATTACAGCTGATCTGGGATAATAAATTTTTGGAATACTCTTTGCTTTATTTGTTGTATATTAAACTATAAATTATGTGTTAAATATGGCAAAAGAAAAATACAAAAAACTCGGATTGAGTTTACTTTTTGATGGCTTAGGAATGGTTAGTTATGTGATTCCAGGAATTGGTGAATTCGCAGATGTAATTTGGGCTCCTCTGGCAGGTTGGCTGATGACCAGAATGTATAAAGGAAATATTGGTAAAGCCGCGGGAGTATTTACATTTGTAGAAGAAGCACTACCTGGTTTGGATATTGTACCAACATTTACGATAATGTGGATTTATACTTATGTGATTAAAAAAGAGAACGTAAAACATAATATTGATATAGGTATTTCTTAAAGTGGGTTTTCATTGTGTTTAACATGGGGATAATTGCAACTATGAAGCTATAAATCAGAGATATTCATTTTGTAATTTTCTCCTATAGGAATTTCAATAGTATCGATTTCAATATCTTGTTTAGTATATGCCGTAATTTTATCTCGATTCACAATATAAGAACGATGTATTCTTATAAACCGCTCATCTAATCTATCTCCAAAAGAGGTTAAACTATGTTTTATGAGTCGGATTTTATCAGGTAAATGAATTTTAATATAATCTTTTACACTTTCTATATATAGAATATCATCATAGAAAACTTTTACTTGTTTTCGATCTTCACGTACAAAAATAAAATCATCCTTTTTTTGGGTAGTCTTTTCATTTTCGGTAGAGACTGATTGCGTATTTTGTAACGCAATGAATTTTTCGGTAGCCATAAAAAACCTACTAAAAGTTATAGGTTTTAAAAGATAATCTACAGCATTCAATTCAAACCCGTCAAGGGCATAATCTCTATATGCTGTTGTAAATATTACATGAGGTTTAACAATAAGGTTTTTAAAAAAATCAGTACCTTTTAATACAGGCATTTCTATGTCGAGAAAAAGTAAATCGATTGACTCTTGTTGTAAAATTTTACTAGCTTCTATAGCACTATCACAGGATGCCACTAATTCAAAATCATCCAACTGTTTTAAATGCGTTTCTATTAGCTCTCTGGCCAATTCCTCATCATCTACTATTAAACATCTATACATTATTTAACTTTCAAAATTAAATGAACACTATATGTATTACTTTCTTCCTTAATATCCAAAGAATAATCATCTCCATACAGTAAACCTAATTGTTTTTGAACATTATTTAATCCAATACATTGCTGATCTTTATTATGAACACTTATGGCTGATTTAGAATTTTCAATAGTAAAAACAATATGGTTTTTATCCGAACTAATTGTGATTGAAATAAAAGCTTCCTTTAGCTCCTGGCTCACACCGTGTTTAAAAGCATTTTCTATAAAAGTTAACAATAGCAAGGGAGCTATTTTTGAGTCGCTTGTACTATTATTTTTAAAAGAAATACGTACTCTGTTTCCGTACCGTATTTTTTCTAAGGCGATATAATTCTCAATCAACTCAATTTCTTTTTGGATAGATACAAATTTGCTGTTACACCGATGCAACATATAATCTAAAATATCAGATAGTTTTTCAATAACTTCTGGTGTCTGATCTGATTTTTTTATAGCCAGAGCATACAAGTTATTTAGTGTATTGAATAAAAAATGTGGATTTAATTGATTTTTCAGAGCAGTTAATTCGGCTATTTTTTTTTGCTCATTGAGTTTTAAATAATTCTGTTGATTTTTATAAAACCTGAACATTAAAAGTAGGGCAGTAGGCGTTAAAAACTTAATACTCTTACTCAAAAAAACTGAAAAATTTAAGAGCCTTTCCAAAAAAGGTTGTTTTGCATAATATTGAACTATTGGGCTGTAAAACTCAAAATATTTGGAATCATAATAGTACGATCTATACAGGATATACAACGTATACATAATAAGCAATAGAATAATCAGCCATAGAATAAATAAACTCGTTTTTCCTTTATTCAAAAAATTTGGGACCAAATAGTATAGACAAGTATATGCTGTTATTATTTGTAATACAATGAAGATTGCAGAAGATTCAACTAATTGTAGATAGCTATTATAATTATCAATATTAACAGATAATGTGAAATACAGGAATATACCTATCCAGAATAATACATGTCGTATTTCTGATTTGTTAATGTATGTTTTAAAAGATTTCATATACCAAATAACAAATATAACTTATACAGGCTGTATAGAAGTTATTTATCTACCAAACTAGTGTTTATAGCTACAAACGGTTATGAATCAACTACCAAAACCCAAAAAGACGTTAATAGACTAAACTTCCTCTTTGGTCTACTTTAAAAAAAACATAAGAATATCAGTTATAGTTTTGATCAAATTTAAGATATAAAATTATGAAACATCTATTTCTTATTACACTCTCTTTCTGTTTTTTACCTGTTGTATTA
Organism: uncultured Flavobacteriaceae bacterium; assembly: GCA_929200365.1. Taxonomy (GTDB): domain Bacteria; phylum Bacteroidota; class Bacteroidia; order Flavobacteriales; family Flavobacteriaceae; genus Aquimarina. Next base: position 8,897 of record CAKMZM010000104.1, read on the forward strand.
CAAAACAAAAATGATAGTATAGCACATATAAGACAGCAATTGCTTATGAAAATTTATAATAATAAGGATCAAAACAGAATAAATGACTACGACAAAAGTTTTGTAAGTGATGATAAGATCTTTTATGAGAGTTTAACCAGAATTTCTGAAACAAACTATTCGCTTTCAGAGAAAGACATGATTGAAAAAACACTTAAAAATTATATTCAGGGGAGTTCTTATAATGATTTAGAAAAACTAGAAAGTGCCTTTGCTACTGATGCAGCTTTATTTCTTACGGTAAAAGGTACATTTAAAAGATTAACTCCAACAGATTATCTCAATTTTTTTAAGAATAAGAAAAAAGGAGTCTATAACAGGCGAACAGGAAATATTCTATCTATCGAGATATACAATGATATAGCCACAGCCAAAGTCGAAATTTTTATTCTGGATAGAAAAGTAAAGCTAATGGATCTTTTTTTACTAAAAAAGCTGGAAGGTGATTGGAAAATAATTAGTAAAACAGCTACAAAGCTATAGATTTTTAAATTTTATATATGAAAAAAATATTTTTGATAGCACTTTGTTTTTTATCTACTTTGCATACTCAGGCACAAACAAAAACAATTCAGTTTAAGAATGCTGCAATTACTATAGATGGTCAGTTAGATGAACCTATTTGGAAAGAGCTTCCTGAGTATACAGGTTTTTATAATTATGCACCAACAGATATAGGCTTAGCAGAAAATCAAACCTTGGTACAACTATTTCATGATGGAGAATATTTATATGTAAGTTTAATCTATAATGATACTACATCAAGAACACAAGTCAGTTCTTTAAAACGGGATGTTCCTATTGGGTTAAGTGATGGATTTGCCATGGTTTTAGATACACAAAATCAACAACAAAGCGCATATTATTTTTCGGTAAATAGTTATAGTACACAAATAGATGGTATTGTAGAACGTATTAATGAAGGATATGATTTTAGTACAAACTGGAGTACGATATGGAAAGCGAAAGCCTTTATGAATGGTAAGCAAAAACAATACGAAATAGCTATTCCCTTAAAAGCATTAAATTTTGATACAAATAATGCTGTTTTCGGAGTTCAGTTTTATGTTAGGGATATTAAAAAGAATGCCTGGACCATTTTAAAGAATGTAAAACGTAATTATCGCCTTTTTGATTTACGATTTACCGAAAAAATGATAGTTGAAGCTTTACCCAATACATCAACTTCGCGTTTCACAACAACACCATCTATTACCGCAAATTATCAGAACGATGCGATAGATGAAGAAACAGACACTACATTTAAACCAAGTCTGGATGTACAATATAATGTTACTTCTTCTTTACGATTGGATGCAGCAATAAATCCTGATTTTTCACAAATTGATATTGATCAACAAGTAACAAACCTAACCCGATTCTCAGTTTTTTTTCCAGAAAGACGTAATTTTTTTCTTGAAAATTCAGATTTGTTTTCAAATCTCGGTGTTGATGGTGTAAACCCTTTTTATTCTAGGCGTATAGGAGCAAATTCTGATATTCTGTTTGGATTGAAATTATCAGGAAATATATCTCCGAAAACTCGAATTGGGATTTTAAATGTACAAACCGACAAAGAAAAAGAAATCATTTCAGAGAATTTTGGAGCTCTTATTGCCGAACAACAATTATCCAAAAACTTTACCACAACAGGTTTTTTGATTAATCGACAACAAACAGATAAATTCAAATTCATTAATGATTATAATCGGGTAGCAGGAATCAATGTAAACTATAAATCTGATAATAATAAATGGCTTGGTCTGGCAAATTTTGGCAAAAGTTTTAATGATGAAGTTTCTAAAGACAATAGTTTTTATAATGCAGGGATTTGGTTTAATACAAGAGGACTAGAGTGGAATACTTCAGTCAAAAACGTAGGCAAAAACTATATAACCGATGTTGGTTTTACACCACGATTGTATAATTATGATGCTATTAATGATGTTGTGGTAAGAGAAGGATATACACAAACTACCGCAAGAATAGAATACCAGAAGTTTTATGAAAAATCAAAAATAGTAAACTCAGTTCGTTATCTAAATTATAAGAATGATACTTATTTAGATGAAGATGGTAGATTAAACCAGACCTCACACTTTTTTAACTCTGCCATATTTTTCAAAAACCTATCGGGTTTATACTACGTATTTAAATACGATTATGTTAATTTAAGATATGGTTTTGATCCATTAGGAAATGGTAATTCTTTAAACCCAGATGAGTATCGCTTTGGGATTTTAAAAATCGGATACAACTCTGCAAATAATCAAAGATTCAGATATCGTTTTAATGTACAAAAAGGAAATTATTATAGTGGAAAAAGAATAGCTGCAGGAGGGTATTTAAATTATCAATTATTACCTTTTGCCAATCTGGAATTAAATTACGATTTTAATGAAATTGATTTAAATTTACTTGGAAAAGAAACTTTTCATTTAGCTCGTTTTACGGGGCAAATTTTCTTTTCTAATCGATTAAACTGGACAACCTATGTGCAGTATAATACACAACAAGATAATTTTAATATCAACAGCAGATTACAATGGGAATACAAACCGCTATCGTATGTGTATTTGGTTGTTTCTGATAATTATAACAAAGACATTACCCGTACAAACTGGGGAATTGCCTTTAAAATGAATTATCGCTTTGATTTCTAATATGTAATAAAAACTATTTTCAAATATTTACTTTATATATTTACGTTTTGTATTTCCATGGAATTCGAACGTCAATTGTTATTTCTGTTTAGTGCATTAGGAGCGTTAAATGGTTTTTTATTAAGTTGTTATTTTGCTTTCTTTTTTAAGAAAAAGAGACTGTCTAATTATTTCTTGTCTGCACTTTTATTTGTATTAAGTGTACGAATACTAAAATCTGTTTTCTTTTATTTTAATCCAGAATTATCAGAAGTATTTATACAAATAGGACTTTCGGCTTGTGTTTTGATCGGTCCTTTTTTGTACCTGTATACCAGAAGTCTGATAGTGGAGTCCAAACGTAATGGCTGGTGGTTATTTCATGTTATCCCTGTTCTGTTAGTAGTCATTGTATTAAGCATTATATATCCGTATTGGGAATATAAAAGATTATGGTCGAGAAACTTTGTTAAAATCATTTATTTACAATGGCTTTTGTATATCATATTGACAGCGATTCAATTAAAATCGGTTTTTAGGGCATTGTTTTCTAAAGCACATAAAATAAAACAATTAGAAATTTGGGTATTAAGTGTATTTGGTGGAGTATTTATTATCTGGATGGGATATAATATTGGATCTTACACATCGTATATAGTAGGTGCACTTTCGTTTTCGTTTGTGTTTTTTCTTTTAATTCTATTTTGGGTGTTTAAAAGAAATAAAACTCCTTTGTTTTTTGAAGAAACGATTAAATACGCTGATAAAAAGATAGACCATGATGAAGCAAGTGAATTTCAAATCAGATTAGATG
>CAKMZM010000105.1:0-1196 GCA_929200365.1 uncultured Flavobacteriaceae bacterium
TTTGAGTCTCGTAATTTAATTCATAATCTCACATACTCAAAACTCAGAAACTAAAATGATTACCCTAAGAGTCGTTTCATATTCACATTTTCATAATTACGGCGTACAAAATCCATTGCCGTTTTAAGAACTTCTCCCATAGATTTACTACGACGAAATTTTAAATCCAAAGTAAAATTATAAAGATGCTCTCTAAGTTCTTTCAAATTTTCTTTGGTAGAGATACGATCTGCACACATACATTCAACCAAATTTTCATACCGAGATCTCGATGTTAATATTCGTTTTGCCAAAATGGAACGTTCTTCTTTTTTATATTGTTCGATAGAACTGAGCTGTAATTTGTTCTTCACAATATTTACCATATCAAAATTCTCTTTAAAGGATTGGGGCTGATATACTTTTAGTTTACCCTCATAACACTGCTGATCAAAATCAATAGCTCTGATTTTATATTCTACATGATCAAAATCATGAATAGGAATAATCACATAATTATAGGATCGCATATCCCCCAATAATCGCATTTGGCAACGTTCATTAAATTTCACAAACTCTTTTGCTATCTGCGACTTCGCCTGATCGCTTAAATCTGGTAAAAAATCTTTGATAAATACATCTCCTGGAATCCCGGCTATATGCTCTTCAATAAGTGTATTCTTATACACCAAAAAATTAATCCTATTGGGAGAAAACATATGCTCTAATTCTAGCCCATAAATACGTGAAGCATCTGCTTTTTTCACATAGATGTATGTATAGTTATCATTTAGGATATTTCTGATTCTTATTCTAAAAGGTTTTGAATTTCCAAAAGTACAATAGTCTATAGCATCAATATTAAGAAACTCTATCGCATCTTCATTACCATCAGAATGCAGAATGGTATATACTTTTTTAAGGCTGGATTCTATTTCTGGTCTCTCATGTTCTTCATAATATACCCGTACCCATAGTGTATCTTCATCCTTACTGTCATAAACAACTATAGAGCCCGAAAACCTAAGCAAATCATCATAAAATACTGGAATCTTAATTTTACGATTGCACTCTTTCAAATATACATCTAGTTTATCATTGATAGGATACGTTGGTTTTTTCTTCGACATTAATTTTTCATCCATAATAACTCTCTTTGTTACGAAGCAATTTACAAATTTCAAATAGTAAAAAAACAAAGAACAAAATTAGTATTG
>CAKMZM010000105.1:1296-12370 GCA_929200365.1 uncultured Flavobacteriaceae bacterium
AGGAACAAATCCCGAAACAACAGAAACCAACAACCATCAACAAACAACCAAAAACTATCACTTTCTTGTAACAAAACCTTATACTTGTCGTCTTGTTTTATATAACCACCAAAAACAATAACAATTGGAAAATATTCTCACCCTGAAGAATCTTACAAAAAAATTTGGCGCATTAACAGCGGTCAAAAATCTCTCTTTTACTATAAAAAAGGGAAATGTGTATGGTATTCTTGGCCCTAATGGTAGTGGTAAATCTACTACTCTGGGTATGGTGCTTAATGTAGTAAACAGTACGTCTGGAGAATTTGTTTGGTTTGATAGTAATACCTCAACGCATGACGCACTTAAAAAAGTTGGAGCAATTATCGAGCACCCAAACTTTTATCCATATATGACCGCATCCCAAAATCTTAAACTGGTATGCCAGATTAAAGCGGTTTCTGCTGATAAAATTGAAGAAAAGCTCCAAGTTGTAGGATTGTTAGATCGCAAAGACAGTAAATTCAGGACTTTCTCTCTGGGAATGAAACAACGATTAGCCATTGCTTCTGCGCTACTTAATGATCCCGAAATATTAATCCTGGATGAACCTACAAATGGATTAGATCCCCAGGGGATACATCAGATTCGTGAAATCATCAAAAAAATTGCTTCCCAGGGAACTACAATTCTTTTAGCATCACACCTGCTCGATGAGGTAGAAAAAGTATGTAGCCATGTAGTAATCATAAGAAAAGGAGTAAAACTCTATGCCGGCCCTGTAGACGAAATGAATGCCAGCTATGGGTTCTTTGAGCTTAAGAGTGATCAAAAATCTGCATTAACAGCATGGCTATCTAAGCATAAAGATTTTAAAAATTTTAAAGAAGAAGATGACAAAATCATTGCATTTTTAGCACACGAACTAGATGCAGAAAGTCTTAACAGGCAACTATTTGCAGCAGGAATCGTTCTTACACACCTCGTAAAACGAAAAGAAAGTCTCGAAGAACAATTCTTACAACTAACCAATAATCTAAACTAAAGTCATGTTACGACTACTCAATATAGAATTTCAAAAATTAAGATATAATAAAGCTGCAAAGGTAATTACCATAACCTATTTTGTACTTATAACCTTTATCGCTTTAATCGCTTCGATAGAATTTAGTTTTGCTGGTATGAATTTTAGAGTAGCAGATTTGGGGATTTTCAATTTTCCGTACATCTGGCATTTTAATACCTATATCGCTGCGTGGTCCAAGTTATTTTTAGCCATTGTTATTGTTTCTATGATGGCCAATGAATATAGCCATCGAACCTTAAAACAAAATCTAATCGACGGGCTAAGTAAAAAAGAATTTATTAGTTCTAAATTTTTGACCGTTGGTATTTTTGCTCTGATCTCTACCCTGTTTTTATTTGTGGTATCCATGATTTTAGGATTGAGTTTCTCTGATTACAATGAGTTTTCTATCGTATTCTCGGATCTAGAATATGTACTGGCATATTTTATAAAACTAATTGGTTTTTTTGCTTTTTGTATGTTCCTCGGGATTTTTGTAAAACGCTCTGCCTTTGCTCTTGGTTTTCTGTTTATCTGGTGGATTATAGAATATATAATTTTTGCATTACTAAAATTTATACTATTTAGAGGAACAAATATTGCAGACAATATCGTACAGTTTTTTCCTTTAGAATCGATGGCAACCCTGATTAATGAGCCTTTTACCCGTTTAAAATTTATACAGTCTGCTGCAAACCAATTAGGAGAAACTTTTCAGAAAGATTATGCCGTGCATTGGTACGAAATTTTAATTGTAGTAGTCTGGACAGTCGTTTTTATATACCTATCCTATTCCTTACTTAAAAAGAGAGATTTATAATAAGCATTACTCAAGATGATTTCTATGACATAATTCTATTCATACCCAAAACGATCCGAAAGTTTTGTAAATTGAATATGAATAATGGGTAAGAAGGTTTTTGCATTCAGAGTGGTTTTTACCAAAAGTTTCTCTTTAATTCATTAGGTCTATATCCAGTATTCTGTATCTTTATTGTGAAAAAGAGAAGATACATGAAGTTCGAATTGGAATCAGAATTTAAGCCTACTGGGGATCAGCCACAGGCAATACAACAACTGGCAGATGGTATTAAAGCTAATGAAAAATACCAAACGCTATTGGGAGTAACAGGATCAGGAAAAACATTTACTGCTGCTAATGTTATCGAAAGAGTACAACGACCAACTCTGATATTGGCACATAATAAAACATTGGCCGCACAGCTTTTTTCTGAGTTTAAGCAATTTTTTCCTAAGAATGCTGTAGAATATTTTGTTTCATACTATGATTACTATCAGCCAGAAGCTTATATTCCTACTTCGGGAACCTATATCGAAAAAGATTTATCGATCAATGATGAGATTGAAAAACTACGTTTAAGCGCTACTTCTTCGCTCCTATCTGGACGGAGAGATGTTTTGGTTGTCGCTTCAGTATCCTGCCTGTACGGTATTGGTAATCCAGTTGAGTTTAAGAAGAATGTGATTTCGATACAATCGGGACAGTTTGTATCCAGAACCGCTCTATTGCATCGTTTGGTACAAAGTTTATATTCGAGAACCGAAGCAGAGTTTAAACATGGAAATTTTAGAATAAAAGGAGATACTGTTGATATTTTTCCAAGCTATGCAGATGATGCATTTAGAGTTCATTTCTTTGGAGACGAAATTGAAGAAATCGAATCTTTCGATGTACAAACCAATACCATTATTGAGAAATATGATCAATTAAATATTTATCCAGCTAATATGTTTGTAACTTCTCCTGAAGTACTACATAATGCAATTGATCAAATTGCGCTTGATTTAGGAAAACAGGTAGAATACTTTAAAGAAATCGGAAAACCACTAGAAGCTAAACGATTAGAAGAGCGCACTAATTTTGATCTGGAAATGATTAAAGAACTTGGTTATTGTTCTGGTATTGAGAACTATTCTCGTTATCTCGATGGTAGAAACCCAGGCACAAGACCATTTTGCTTACTCGATTATTTCCCCGATGATTATTTAATGATTATTGATGAGAGTCATGTAACTGTGCCCCAAACCCATGCCATGTATGGTGGTGACCGATCCAGAAAAGAAAATCTGGTAGAATATGGTTTCAGACTCCCAGCGGCAATGGATAACAGACCTTTAAAGTTTGAAGAACTTGAAGCGATCCAAAATCAGGTCATGTATATTAGTGCTACACCAGCAGATTATGAGCTACAAAAAAGTGAAGGAACCTATGTAGAGCAAATCATTAGACCAACCGGCTTATTAGATCCTGTAATAGAAGTTCGCCCCAGTTTAAATCAAATTGATGATCTGATCGAAGAAATGCAAAAGCGAATTGATGTAGATGAACGTATTCTTGTTACTACATTAACCAAAAGAATGGCAGAAGAATTGACTAAATACTTAACAAGAATTGATATACGATGCCGATATATTCATAGTGATGTAGATACTCTAGAACGTGTAGAGATCATGCAAGATTTAAGAAAAGGGCTTTTTGATGTTTTGATCGGAGTAAACTTATTACGAGAAGGATTAGATCTTCCTGAAGTATCGTTAGTGGCTATTCTGGATGCTGACAAAGAAGGTTTTTTAAGAAATAAGCGTTCCTTGATACAAACGGTTGGTAGAGCTGCAAGACATGTAAACGGAAAAGCAATTATGTATGCCGATAAAATCACAGACAGCATGCAAAAAACTATTGATGATACAGAATACCGACGACAAAAACAAATAGCTTACAACACTAAACATGGCATAACACCAACTGCAATTAAAAAATCTCTGGATAATGCCTTGGCGGGTAAAAAAGCAGAACCATATACTTTTGAAAATGCTCCCACCCTACAAGCTGCCGAAAAAGAAACGGCATACTACACCAAAGAACAATTAGAGACACGAATCCGTAATGTTCGTAAAGAAATGGAAAAAGTCGCTAAAGAATTAGATTTCATAACTGCAGCACGATTACGAGATGAGATTAAAATGTTGCAAAATAGGATACAGGATCAAAAAGTGTAATTTTTGCCCTATAATTATAATATGATTTTTTAGATAATCATACTATAAAAATATATAAGATCATTATGAGTAACATTTCAATTGAAAAATTTATCAAAGGTATTCCTAAAGCAGAACTTCACTTACATATCGAAGGAACATTTGAACCTGAGTTGATGTTCAAAATTGCAAAAAGAAACAATAAAGAAATCAAATACGCTACAGTAGATGAGTTAAAAAGTGCCTATAGCTTCAATAATCTTCAAGAATTTCTTGATATCTATTATGTCGGTGCTAATGTGCTTATCGAAGAACAGGATTTTTATGATCTTACCTGGGCATATCTTACCAAAGTTCATACACAAAATCTTGTACATACAGAGCTTTTTTTTGATCCTCAAACTCATACCGACAGAGGTATTTTGTTTGATACTGTTATTAAAGGAATTTATCGTGCATTAGAGGATGGTAAAGAAAAACTAGGAATCACCTACAAACTGATTCTATCTTTTTTACGACATCTAGATGAGGCTTCGGCACTCGAAACACTACAACATGCTTTGCCATACAAAAAATGGATTAGCGGAGTTGGTTTGGATTCTTCTGAGATAGGAAATCCACCTTCAAAATTTGAACGCGTTTTTGCCAAAGCAAAAGAAGAAGGCTTTATTACAGTAGCACATGCAGGAGAAGAAGGACCTGCAGAATATATCTGGGAAGCTATTAATGTATTAAAAGTAACTCGTATTGATCATGGCAACCGATGTTTAGAAGATGATCGATTAGTAAAGTTATTGGCAGATCTACAAATACCGTTAACACTCTGTCCTTTATCTAATCTTGAATTAAAGGTGATTAACGATCTAAAAAAATACCCTTTACCAGAAATGATGGATAAAGGTTTATTAGTAACCATTAATTCTGATGATCCAGCCTATTTTGGAGGATATATGAACGAGAATTATATAGGCATTGCTCAAGCACTTAATTTTTCTAAAAGGCAAATTACAGAATTGGTTAAAAACAGTTTTAAAGCGAGTTGGTTATCTGATCAAGAAAAAGAAGAAAATATTTTGCAGGTTGAAGAATATTTTCGAAATAATTAAGGGCATGTTTAAACTCCCTGCTTCCTGATGTCTCCGTTCTTTTATTAACCCTTAGAGACTTTAAGAAATCGTCTTATTGTAATAAATCGATAGTATAACTTTAAACCTAGTTATAACATCCCATAAAGCATAAAAATGAGCTCGTATCAACATAAAATGCCAATAAAAAATGATTGCGCTATTGAAAAAGCTTTACTCGTGATTTCGGGCAAATGGAAGCCTGCTATTTTAAGTGAGCTTTTAAAAAGAAAGGTTAGACTAAAAGATATACAGAAAGGCTTGCCAGAAGCATCAAAAAGAGCATTAACTCAACAACTTAAAGAAATGATAGACGATGGTCTTATTCAAAAAAAAGACTTTGATCAATTTCCAAAAAAAACAGAATATTCAATGACCCCCTTAGGGCGTAAACTTTCGTCGGTTTTTGAGGCACTTACAATGTTTGGAGATCAGCTGTAATGGGGTAAAATTTACCCCTTATTTGATAAATGCTTTCAACAAAATAATTTTGTAGCAAACTATACATAAAAAATGAATATAAAAGGAGTAATACTGCAAGGAAGTTCAAAGAGTAATGGAAATACTAACAAAATAGCTTTATTTATAAAGGAAAAAACAGGTTTTGATATCATCGATCTAAAATCTAAAAACATAGCCCCTTTTGATTATGATTTTAAGAATAAAGATGATGATTTTTTACCTACCATAAAAGAGATCGTTGAGAACTATGATACTCTTATTTTTGCTACACCTGTATATTGGTATGCAATGAGTGGAATCATGAAAAATTTTATGGACCGGATAACAGATTGTTTAAAAATCGAAAAAGAAATTGGAAGAAAATTAAGAGGGAAAAGAATGGGAATGATCAGTTGTGGATTTGATTCTGAATTAAAACAAGGTTTTACAATGCCATTTATAGAAAGTGCAAATTATCTTGGCATGCATTATTTAGGAGATATTCATACATGGGTAGAAGACGGGAGTATCCCTAAGCAATTACAGAATGATATACCTATTTTTATTTCTGAAAAGATAAAACCAGAGATTTAAACACAAAGAGGAAATACTACAAAAGTATTATACCATTTCCAACTTAAATTCACTCAATAAAACTACCATTTTTTGCCTTAGATGAAAAACGGCTACTTTTCTTATGAGTGAATTTAAATCAAAACTGGTATTACTCATGATGAGTAATGCTTTTGCAAAAAAACCCTAAGTACATGACAAAAAATTAGGATAAATATTTAAGTAATTGATTATTTAGAATATTATTAAATTATTAGGTGTATTACTATTCACCGTTAATTTTTGTCATGTACTAAAAAACCTAAAAATAGTTACAAATATGGTTATTTGACCTTCAAAATATCCCTAATAATCTTAAGATGATGTCTCGTGTGGATTTCTAAAAGTCATTTAGTTTGCTTTTTATTAAACTGCCCATAAACAGGGTGAATAACATTAGACGTTTCTTGCAGGTACCTTAGAGACTTTTTCATTAACACTATCATTATACTTATGCATAAGGTAATATTCTATCTGATTCAATTCTTTTTTTCAGAAAAAAATCTTTGGAAAGCCTTTTAAGCACTTCTACATCTATTGTCATGGTAGTGATGATTAATTTTTATTTAAAACTGAAAGCGATACCCAAAATCAGGAAAGAATCCTATTTGATCTACTTGATCTACCTGATTTGTTAAACGGTTATAACGGCGGGCAAAAATATTCTTATTATTTGTCACATTCTGAAGATCAACATAAAACTGATGAGAGCGTTTTTTTGATTTGCTATTGATTTTGTAGCCAAATTTAACATCCCATCTAAAATAGTTATCATTTTGCTCACTAAAAGCCAAATCTTCTCTAAACACCTGGAAACCTACTGATTGTGAAGCTTCTAAATTAACGGGGGTAAAATATCTTCCTCCCGATACGGTTAACTTAGTATCAAAAAATAATACATTTTTCTTGGCTTTACCAATAGTAAACTCTTTTCCGGCAAGAAGATTTATTACATATCCATTATTAAAAGGTGTGTTTCGTTCTATACCGTCACTTCCTTCGTATTTACTTTCGAATAATGAAGTGGTTAACAATCCATAATATCCATCACTAAAAAACTTCTCTAAAGTTAACTCTACTCCCTGATTAAAACCTGTTCCTTCATTAACCAGTGATACCCTATCATTTTCGAATCCAAAATCTGCTCCTTCTGTCAAAGAAGAATAGCTTGATGAAAAAGGTTCTACCGCAGCCTTACTAACATCCTGATAATACACCTCAACTTTACCTCTCCAACCTTTACTAATTCTTACATCATAACCTAACACATAATGATTACTTCTCACAAAATCAAGATCCTGATTGGTTTGTATCAATTCTCCATTAACATCCTCATTTAAAAACAATAATGGTAAAGGAACCGATTGATGATGCAATCCATATCCAAAACTAAAACGATGATTCTGATTCACCTTATAAGAAAGTCCTACTCTGGGTTCAAATACAAATTGTTCATTCAGCGTACTATACTGACCGTGTAGTCCAGCATTTAGTGTGAGTTTCTCGGTAAGTCTGAACTGTCCCTGAATATAGGGTTGAATGATACTTAGATTTTCGTCTATATCTGTAAACGTAAAAAGATCGGGGTCACCATCACCATTAGCATCTGGTTGTTTCTCCCGATCACGTTGTAGGGATTCTATTCCAAAATTCTCTGCCAAAACTCCTGTTCGCAATGTAATTTTACTACTTAACTTAGAATTAAAAAGCGTAGAGAATGTGAATCGTGATTCTGTGTTATCGGCTTCAGTATATTTTATAATACGTTCCCGAGGGGTGTTTTTTTCAATAAAACGATCTGCCTGAAATTCATTCGTAGCAAAAGACCCTGCCACTGTTGTTCTTAAAAAAGAGGATGCTCCAATACTGATTTGGTGTTTAAGACCAATCACCCCAAAACCAGATTCTGCTTTCGAATTTTCATCCTCTGCAGCAAATAAATCATCCTCATCAATATCATCTCCAAGAAATTCAATATCAGAAAAACCAATAATCCCAAATAATGAAAAGTTACCCAATTTGCTTTTTCCAAAATCTACATTAAACGAAACGTCATAGTAATTTGGTGTAGCCGATGTTCCTCCCGCTCCTATCCCTAAAAGGCTTACTAACGAATATCTTCCGGCCACCAAAAATGAACCTTTATTTTTCCCTAATGGTCCTTCTGCCATTGCTTCTACTCCTGTAAAAATACCAACCTGACCTGTATATTCATAATCATCTACATTACCTTTTCTAAACCCAAGATCGAATACTCCTCCTATTGCATTTCCGTATTCTGCGGGGAATGCCGAAGTAATAAAATCTGAGCTTTTTAACAGATTAGGGTTTAAAGCAGAAACTGGTCCTCCTGTTGTTCCCAACGTAGAATAATGATTAGGACTTGGTATAGGTACACCTTCTAATCGCCATAATAATCCTACAGGAGAATTACCTCGTATTACAATATCATTTCTACTATCGTCGGGAGAAGAAACACCTGCAAAATTTGCTGCCAAACGACCAACATCACTTCTTCCTCCCGAAAAACGTGTTACCTCTTCGACTCCAAACTGTCTGGCAGAAACAGATGTAAGTTTATTTATAGCCTGTGCTTTGCCTGTTTCTGATGTAATAATAACTTCATCTAATCGATCAAAAGCTTCTATAAGTGCTACATTAACCGCTGCATCCTTACCAGAGGTTACTACAATATTAGGTATCGTAATCGATTCGAACCCAATGTAACTTACTCGTATCATTTGACGACCAAGCGGTACATTTTCTAGCGTAAAATAACCATCCATATCGGTTATTACTCCAATAGCTTGTTCTACATTTAATAATTCAATTGTAGCTCCTGGTAAAGGGCTTTCAGATTGTTTGTCAACGACAAGGCCTTTGATTATTCCTGTTTGTGCACTTGCCATGTATCCTAGTACAATAATAAATACAAAAGTGATTTTTCTCATGAGTTGATTCCTATTTTGTTCAAATCTGTAGTTTCTTTTTCAACTCCTAAAATTTAAAATACCCAGCTAGTATTTTTACTCTTGAAATGTCAAAAACAAGTCTGAATAGTATAAAATAGAATAGTACCCTATATTATCAGGTCAAACGTTATTTAAAACAATTCAGCATCTTATCTGACGATTGAATATGTCTAAAAATGATTATTGCATATCAGTTATGTATCTTTACCTGTACTATTAAAAAGGATATACTTATTATTGACTTTTACATATGATATCTAAAGCATACATAAAGAAATTTGCATTTCGCTTTATCGTTATAAATGTGGTCTATTTTCTTATCAAATTGACTATCGATCATAGTGGTGATGTTACAGAATTTGATGCGACTAGTTTATTTTATTACTCTAGTGCTTTTTTCCTTTTTATATTTACCTGGGAAACCAATGACTGGTTAATACGAAGGGAGGTTAAATCTAATGAAGGTAAAAGTCTGGATCTAAATAATGGCCTGAAGATTATTGCTATAAATATGGCGATTTTTATTCCTATAGCTGCTTCGTTATATTATTTAGCGATTTTTGAATTTAATCATGTTTGCGAAATTAACACTAATAAACCCTGGTTACTATTTAGAATAGATTTTTTTAGAGCTACACTCTTAGGTTTTGCCGTTGTTATTTTTAATCTCTTTTATTATTCTCTAAAACAGAAAAAAGAAATGGAAAATACAATGAATAAGCTAAAAAAAGAAGTTATGACCTCTAAATATAAGTCCTTAAAAAATCAAATTAGTCCACATTTTTTGTTTAATAGTTTAAATACACTTACATCATTAATGTATCAAGATAGGGATTTGGCTTCTGATTTTGTATCCAGATTAGCAACATGTTACAGGTATATCCTGGACAACCGCGAAGAAGATCTGGTTAGTTTGGAGAAAGAACTAAGTTTTCTCGATTCTTTTATATTTATGATGAATGTGAGACATGAAGGCGCACTTAGTATTACCACTCATATTGCTGTTAACCCAAAAGAATATGTAATCCCTACATTATCACTACAAATGCTTGTAGAAAACGCCTTAAAGCATAATTATTACTCTAAAGAAAGGCCTTTGGAAATTAGTATTATCTCTATTGAAAAAAGCAACATTATTATTCAGAATAATTTACGTGTAAGAAAACAAAAAGAGGAATCGACACAATTAGGACTTAAAAATATTAAGAAGAGATATTCTTTTTACACAAACCAAGAAGTATTAGTAGAAACAGAACATGAATACTTCAAAGTTACTCTCCCTCTATTGACCAAAGATATAAAAGAAGTTACCATGGTAAAAGTTTCATAAAATGACTGCTGTAATTGTTGAAGACGAAAATATAGCCTCTAAGCGTTTGGCAAATCTCATCGAAGAGTTAGCTCCAGAAATAAAAATTGCTGGTCAAATCACTTCTGTCGAAAACGGAAGGCATTGGTTTGAGAATAACCCACTCCCCGATCTAATATTTCTGGACATTCAATTAAATGATGGATATGGATTCGATATTTTAGATTCGCTAGAAGATCACCCCCCTATTATATTTACTACGGCATATAATGAATATGCTATCAGAGGTTTTAAGTATAATGGACTAGATTACCTGCTAAAGCCAATTGACAAAAAAGATTTAAAAAATGCTCTTACCAAATATAAAAAGAACTTTACAAATGCTAATAAATCGATAGACGAAGAAAAAATTGAACGCATTAAAAACTTGTTTATAAAAGAATACAAGCGCCGTTTTATGGTTAAAGTTGGAAATCAATTTAACACTTTTAATGTTGACGATATTGCTTATTTTAAATCCCATGAAGGAATTATTTTTTTGCACTCCCACACAGGAAAGCAATATCCTATT
>CAKMZM010000106.1:0-6920 GCA_929200365.1 uncultured Flavobacteriaceae bacterium
AAAAATAATTGATTTATAGTGATCGTTTTTGGTTACTCCCTTTAGAGTAACTACATATCGATAGATAAAAACCATTGACCGATAGTTATTTTCTTCTCATCAGCATAGTGTCTTCTAAAACATAAATCATGGCTACTTTTAGGGTATGAACCTCAAAAATACCTATTATGAAAACCGGAATTATTATTGCCTGCCACAATGAAGAAAAGAGATTAGATGTAACTGCTTTTCTTAATTTCATACAGAAAAAGAACAATATTCATTTATGCTTTATAAATGATGGAAGTGATGACAATACTATAGATATATTAAAAAGTATTCAATCTAATAACCCTCTCCAAACAAGTGTTATTGATATTAAAAAGAATTCTGGTAAAGCTGCTGCAGTGCGAACTGGCGCTAAATACTTAAACAGTAGAGAAGACATTAAATGTATAGAAATACTCCTTTGATAACAATTTTTTAAGCTTTTTAAAATAGAGTTTAGTTAACTTTCCTTTTCTTTGCCAAATGATTTCTAACAAGGTAAAAGCTCATTTGGCTCTATTGAGCGTTAATATTGTATATGGAGCAAATTATCTTGTCGCAAAAGGGTTGATGCCTGATAAAATTGAAGCTTCTGCATTGGTATTTCTTCGAATTAGTGGTGCAGGTCTATTATTCTTAATCCTTAAACTCTTTATTAAAGAACAAGTAGAAAGAAAAGATATTCCTCATCTTGCCTTGTGTGGCTTTTTGGGTGTTGCTACCAATCAGTTCTTCTCTATGAATGGATTAAGTCTTACTTCTCCCGTTGATGCTGCTATTATAGTTACTGCTATGCCCATTTTTACAGTAATCATTAGTTATTTTTTGCTTAAAGAGCCTCTAACATTACAACGTATTTTTGGGGTATCAATAGGGGGTATTGGTGCCGTATTATTAATTTATTTAGGAAATTCGGGATTGGGAACAGGTTCTCTGCTGGGAAATATTTTTATTTGTATTAATGCGTTATCATTTGCATTCTATTTGGTAATTGTAAAGCCACTAATGTCTAAATATAAACCTGTTACTGTAATTGTCTGGACATTTTCATTTGGATTTATATTCATATTTCCGTTTTGTATAGAAAAACTTGTCAATACTAATTTTTCAGCTTTTGCAACTTCAAATTGGGTTTCTTTGTTTTATGTGGTAGTAGGACCAACTTTTTTGGCATATCTGCTCAATATGTTTGCCTTACAATTTGTAAAACCAACGGTTTCGAGCAGTTATATTTACGTTCAGCCTGCTGTAGCTATGATTCTTGTTGCTGTGATATCATATTTTGTTGTAAATAGTCAATATAAAGGTGATATCACAATACCAAAATTATTATGTTGTATTTTGATTATTTGTGGCGTGTACCTTATTAGTGGCGGATCACTAAAGTGGTTTAAGAAATCAGATTCTTAATGACATCCACAACCTGCACTACCACAGGATTTTGATGATTTTTTCTTTGCAGAAGATATCGGGGATTTCCAAAAGAATTTTTTAATCAAAAATGCGATTGCACCTACAAAGATCAAAAGCACGATTATATTTTGGATAAGAATACTCATAGTATTAAAGATACTAAAACTTAACGTTTTTATTTTAAAATTTGATAAACAATTAAGGCTACACCATATGCAAAAACACTCATAAATATAAGCTGAGCCATTGGCCATTTCCAACTATTTGTTTCTCGTTTTACTATAGCCAAGGTACTCATACATTGCATGGCAAAGGCATAAAACAATAATAATGAAATCCCACTAGCTAAATTAAACAAGGGACCTCCTGATACTTGATTGACCTCTGCAGCCATTCTGTTTTTTATTGTTTCTTCTTCATCGCTACCTACACTGTATATTGTTGCCAAGGTTCCTACAAAAACTTCTCTGGCAGCAAAAGAACTAATAATTCCTATTCCTATTTTCCAATCATAACCCAAAGGTGCCACTACAGGTTCTATTGCCTTACCTGCGTATCCGATAAAAGAATATTCGAGCCTATGTGATGCTATTTTGTTATCTAACTCTTCTTGTGAAAAGTTAGGATGGAGTTGAGTTACAATTTCTTCAGCATTACTAAAATTTTTATTAGGTCCAAAACTTGCTAAAACCCATAAGATAATAGAGATTGCTAAAATGATTTTTCCTGCTCCAAAAACAAACGCTTTAGTTTTTTCAATTACATTTATGGCTACATTTTTAAATAATGGGATTTTATACCCTGGCATTTCGATTACAAAATAAGATTTACTTTTAATTTTTAATATCTTATTAAGTAACCATGCCGATCCTACTGCTGTAGCAAAGCCAATAAAATACAATAACATTAACGTAAGGCTTTGGTAACTAAATATCCAGCCTATTTTTTCATCAGGAATAACCAATGCAATAATAATAAGATATACAGGCAACCTTGCTGCACATGTTGTAAAAGGAACAACAAGAATCGTGATTAATCTTTCTTTCCAGTTTTCGATATTTCTTGTTGCCATTACTGCCGGAATAGCACAGGCTGTACCCGAAACCAAAGGAACTACGCTTTTACCACTTAATCCAAACCTGCGCATCACTCTATCCATAAGAAAGACTACCCGACTCATATAACCGCTTTCTTCTAATATTGAAATAAAAAGAAACAGAAATGCGATCTGTGGAATAAAAATAACAATCCCTCCTAACCCAGGAATAATACCTTCTGTAATCAAGTCGACAAAAGGTCCCGATGGCAGAGATGCTTTTGTTACTTCACCTAACCAGGCAAATCCTTCATCAATTAAATCCATTGGATAAGATGACCAATCATAAATTGCCTGAAATATCAATAAAAGTATTGCTAAGAAAATAAAATACCCGAAAAACTTATGGGTAAGTACCCTATCCACTTTTGCCCGTATTCCTGTAGCTACTTTTTCATCTATAGTAAAACCTTTCTTAAGCACATTATTAATAAATTGATATCGCTTAATAGTTTCTTTCTGCTGTAACCTTTTTAGTTCACTTTCAGATTTTATCTTAAAATCAGGTGAAACAACTATTTCTTGTTTATCAAATTTCCTGAAATTAACTTCTTGGGTTATGAGTAACCAAAGCTTATATAAAGATTGGTCAGGAAATGCTTTTTGTAATCTGTCAAAATAATCCGGAGCAAAAGACAATGCATCAACACACGGTGTTTTTGGTAATGAAGTATACGATACTATCAATTTTTTAAGCTCATCAATCCCTTCTCCTTTACGAGCGCTAATCAAAGCTATCTTGGTATTTAGCTCTTTTTCTAATAGTGGAATATCTAATGAAATTCCCTTTCTACGCATGCGATCTGCCATGTTAATGACCAAAATAGTAGGGATGTCCAAATCTTTAATTTGTGTAAAAAGAAGTAAATTTCGTTTTAGATTTTCTACATCACTTACTACGACTGCTACATCGGGATAATCTTTGCCTTTTTTATTAAGCAATAATTGAATAACTACATTTTCATCTAGTGAAGAAGCATTAAGGCTATAAGTACCTGGTAAATCCACAATCTGAGCCTTAACTTCACGAGATAATTTACATGTTCCTTCTTTTTTTTCAACAGTAATACCAGGATAATTACCAACCTGTTGATTAAGACCCGTAAGCAAATTAAAAACAGATGTTTTCCCAGTATTTGGGTTTCCAATAAGTGAAACTTTAATTTGCTTAGCCATAAAAAGAATTGCTATTTAGATAATTTGGACTTCAATTTGGGCTGCAATTTCTTTACGGATGGCAAGATGGCTACCATTTATATTAAGATACATTGGGCATTGAAAAGGAGCTATATGAAGTAATTCTACTTCATTTCCTGGCAAACATCCCATTTCTAATAATTTTAGAGGAATAATATCTGAAATAATCTCCTTAATCAAAGCACGTTGACCTTTCTTAAGTGTAGCAATTGTAGTCTTCAAAGTTTATTTAGATTAATTTTAAACTAAACAAAAGTAGTATAAAAAATCGTATTGAAAAAGCCAAAGTTTCAAAATAAGGGTAATAACTATATCTTCGAGAAACTCTTAACTATTTACCCTCACTTTTTAAAATAGCAATATCTTCTAATAACCGATCAATATCTTCTGGATTGGTTCCATCATAAAATCCTCGAATACGTTTCTTTTTATCTACTAGAATAAAGTTCTCTGTATGCACCATATCATAAGGTCCGCCATCTCCATCAGACTTGGCTACTAAATAGGACTTGCGTGCCAAATCATAGATTTGTTTTTTATCCCCTGTAACCAAATTCCATTTAGCATCGTCCACTCCTTTTTCTATAGCATATTTTTTTAGCCTCGCAACACTATCTATTATTGGGGTCACAGAATGCGAGAGTAAAAGCACATCACTATCCTCTTTTATATGTTCCTGAATCTCTTTCATGTGGCTCGTCATAATCGGGCAAATTGTCTGGCAGGTCGTAAAGAAAAAATCTGCAACATAAATCTTACCTTCATAATTTTGCTGAGTTACCTCTTCTCCATTCTGATTGGTTAATTTAAAATCTGGGATTTTATGATATTTTCGAATGTATTGCACCGTACTATCTACCAGTTCTGTATTCACCATATTAGGTTCATAAACAGGTAAAACCCGATTGGGTTTCAGAATCGAATATATGATAGAAATTATAATAGCAGATAATATAAAGAGGACGACTGCAAAAAATTTGTATTTAGAAAAAAACTGAAGCATAGTAATCTGTTGTGCCTGCAAAATTACAAGGATTATCACTCATAGAAGGGTTGTTTTCATTAAAAAAATCCTAAATATATCAAACGACTCATAGTTTTTTTTATATACTCTTCTAAAAAGGTTACTTTTGCGTGATTTAATTTTGAAGAACGACCTATGAGTCCATTTTTTATAAAAGCAATACAGTTACTATTAAGTTTATCTATTCTAATC
This sequence comes from uncultured Flavobacteriaceae bacterium, assembly GCA_929200365.1. Classification (GTDB taxonomy): domain Bacteria; phylum Bacteroidota; class Bacteroidia; order Flavobacteriales; family Flavobacteriaceae; genus Aquimarina. The sequence continues at coordinate 4,950 of CAKMZM010000106.1, forward strand.
GTTTTACACGAATTAGGGCATTTTATTCCTGCTAAATTATTTAAAACAAGAGTAGAGAAATTCTATTTGTTTTTTGATGTAAAATTCTCACTATTTAAGAAAAAAATAGGTGAAACGGTTTATGGTATTGGTTGGTTACCTTTGGGAGGGTATGTAAAAATTGCCGGCATGATCGATGAAAGTATGGATAAAGAGCAGATGGCCGGGCCGCCACAACCATGGGAGTTTCGATCTAAGCCTGCCTGGCAAAGATTAATTATCATGCTGGGTGGTGTTACTGTAAACATAATCCTTGGATTCTTAATCTATATGGCAATTATATTTACCTGGGGAACCAATTATGTTGGTTTTGATGATATGCCAAATGGCTTTGCTGTGGATGATTCGTTTAAAAAGTTAGGATTTGAAGACGGAGACCGAATTCTTGATGTAAATGGCAAAAGACTGGAAGATGTAACCCAAATCAATCACTATTTGTTTATGCGTGATGTTAAAAACATTAGTGTTGCACATCAAAATGGAAACAAAGAAACCATCCAAATTCCTGAAAACATAGGAACAACCATGTTTGAATCTGGTGTTTTACGACCTTTTTCTCCTATAAACAAACCTGTTATAGATAGTATTTATCTTGAAACAGCTGAGAAAGCTGGGCTTAAAAAAGGTGATAGAATAACCCGGGTAAATGAAAAACCCATACAGTACTGGCATGAGTTTAGAAAAACAATTCATGAAAATAAAGGTACACCTATTGCTATAAGTTACATAAGAAATAATGAAATCTATTCTACCTCAATAACTCCAAACGAAGATGGTTTAATTGGTATTGTGGTTAGAAATGGTTATAAGGTTCAGGAAAAGACATATTCTTTTGGCGAAAGTATTACCAAAGGTTTTGATTTTGGATACTGGACTCTGCACGACTATATTGCCCAGTTTAAATACGTATTTACTAAAAAAGGTGCAAGCCAGGTAGGTGGATTCGGAGCTATCGGAAATCTTTTTCCTGATGCCTGGAACTGGAAAGCTTTTTGGGGAACTACTGCATTTATTTCTATTATTCTGGCGTTTATGAATATACTTCCTATTCCTGCATTAGATGGTGGTCATGTAATGTTTTTACTATATGAAATTATAACAGGTAGAAAACCCAATGATAAGTTTATGGAGTATGCACAGCTTACAGGTTTTATTATTCTTATTGCTTTATTATTATTTGCCAACGGCAATGATATTTACCGGGCTATTTTTGATAAATAGTGCATCAATAGGTCATTAAGTTTTTACACAATTCTCCTTAAAAGATAAATCAAGTCAATATAATCATAGCTATATTGACTTGATTTTTTTATACGTTTTAGAGCATTTTTTTCATTTATCCCATTTTGGCTTTAAAAGCTTCAATTGCAGATATGTAGTTGCCATTTTTTATAAAACAAGTATTAAAGACAAAATGATATTTACCAAATACTCTATAAATATCCTTAAAAAATCAAAAAAACCTTTTTGAGATATAAAAAATAGTATATATTTGCACTCGCAAAAAGAGAAAAAACATTCTATATTTGCAAAAATAAATTCCTCCTTAGCTCAGTTGGTTAGAGCATTTGACTGTTAATCAAAGGGTCCTTGGTTCGAGCCCAAGAGGGGGAGCTTAAAAGAAGAAACGTCATCTGAAAAGATGGCGTTTTTTGTTTTACCCTCTTTTGAGCGAGAAGTTTATGAATCAAGCGCAAAAGTTAAACTTCTGAGTTACTTGTTTTAGCATCTTTAACATCAAGTAATGTTGTTTTTTCATTCGATATAGGTTATGATACATATTCTCCTATAAACTATAGAAGAATATGTATCAATTTATAGGGTTTTTACAGATTAATTCCCTGATCTCTTGGGCCACTACCAATCCATCCCCAATCCTTATTAAAAGGGCAATTTCCATTAGACAATTCAGAAGTAGCGTTGGTCAAACTT
>CAKMZM010000106.1:7020-12271 GCA_929200365.1 uncultured Flavobacteriaceae bacterium
TTTATTTAATATTTGATTTTTCATAATTATTTTTTTTATTAATTTTTAATGAAATGTTATTGATTTCGTCAAATCAATAAGTATGTTGTATATATTGTTACAACAAGAGTAAAAAGAAGTGCGCTATTCTTTTTATACTACAATACTACGACCTTTGCATCTCACTTTTTGAAACGCAACAACATTATTTGAGGAATATAAAGAGGCTGTCTAAAAAAGATTTAGACAGCCTCTTTATAATTTCTATAATTGATTCTAAGTGGGCAGGTAACCTATTTAATTATATACATAACCAAATATATAGCCTATACAATACACACAAATTAAAGATGCGACTATTGCCCAGGATATTTTTTCTAAGATTTTTAGGTTTTTTGTAGTTTTCATAAATTATGTATTTAGATCATTAAGAATAATTGATTTTGTTGTTAAAAACATTTAAAAAAACCTTACCAAAATAAGCTCTGCAAAGATTTGTAGAGTTTTATTATAATAAAGATATGATGATTTTTTACTAATTTATTTACGGATTTAAGATGAAATGATTTAATGTTTTTAATTCGCTATAAAAATACTATTTTTCATCAGCATCAAAAAAGTTTAAACCACTTCGATAAATACTATTTTAAATAAAAAATCAGTGTTTATAGTAATGATAAAATTTTCCTAAAGCTTCTCCAAGAAAATAAATAAAAAAAAGAACTCCAATTATAATCATAATTTTCTTCTTTAACCTAGCATTCTCAAATTTACTACCTGTTTTTTTAAAATCAGAACTCATATCTAAAAAATTAAATTATTATTTACTATAGTAACCATAAGCCATTCCACAAGAATATATTGCTGCACCTATTGCTAACACTTCCATTATAAATCCTCCTTCTATATTCTCTTTTTCAATACGATTTAATTCACCTACATTATATTCTAAAATATTCATAGTTATTCGTTTTTAATTGTTAATTTATTATACTGAATGGTATCCATTATAAAATCCTAAAGCAAAAATACCATCAACAACTAAGAGATTATATTCAAGTAAAAATCCTCCGTTAGTTTTTTCAATTTCTCTAACATCCAATTCCTGAATCTTAATATTATGTAAATTTTTCTTTAGTACATGACAAAAATTAACTGTGAATAGTAATACTCCTAATAATTTTATGGTTTATCAAGACCTCACAGGTCTTAGAGACCTGTGAGGTCTGTAAAACAACAATTTAATAATATTATAATAATCAATTACTTAAATGTTTATCCTAATTTTTTGTCATGTACTTAGAAATTTTTCATAAAAATACGTTTTTGAAAATTATCAACTCACCTTACACAAAAAAAACAGATCAAATCTTTATATAAGCTGCTTTAGGTGTTGGTAACTTATATAGTTCTGCCAGAGCGGTTTTTTGAACTGCTAAATATATTTGTGTCTTCATAGCAAAATGATTCTTATTAGTTCTTTGTTTGAGCCATTCTAATTTTATATAGGCTGTCATGGATAGTACAAAATGATTGGTTTGTGTTGTTATCGTTTTAGTAGGGTTTTTGATAAAACTAGGTACAACTCGCCGACTGTATCATTCTCGTTTTTGAAAATTTGCTTGGTAAGCAACAACGGAAAATCTAATTCTTCTAACCAGATTTCCATGGTCTGCTGCCCTAGCTGTAATGAATCTCTTCTGTGTACGGAATATAGGTTTGGTTGTTGTACCTAATTTATGGCTTTAATGAGTTCAGTTTCTATGTCGTCTAAATAAATTTTGTCCATTGGATTAGTATAGGGATCAAACATTTTTTGTCCTTTTACATATAATTCTTTTGCATTATTCAGATGTTCTATATATGGTATTTCTTTTCTTTGATGTTTAAATACTAATGCTAAATAAAATTGATTTTCTGCAATATCATTTTGAATCATCTGCTGTTCTAATGCTTGCTTAGCTTTTTCATAATTTCTTGTTTCTAAATACAATACTCCAAGATGCAAATAATCATATATTCCAACAGAATAATCTTTATTTCCCAATGTTTTCTCAATAATTTTTATAGCTTCTCCCTTTTCCCCAATAGCTTTGTAACAAAGTGCTTTAGCTATGTTCAAATGATAATCTCCATTTGCAGAATAACCAAGATCATAACTGATCAGGCTATCCAATTCTTCTATATCTTCAATTGCTCCTTTATAATCCCGAAAAAATTGATAGCGACACCATCCTCTATATCCCAAATTATCTTTTGGATTAAACCTTACTGCTTTATCGATCAGTTTTTTCCAGATCAGAAAATCACCGCTTTTCAAATAGGCGACGGATTTTTCTCGATATGCATGTGCAAATGTAGAGTCGATACTTAATGATGCATCCAAAATTTCCTGAAACTTCTTACTAAATTGATAATAAGCATCTATTTCCTCTGCTTTTATACAGGCTTTATATTTTAAAGTATCTCCATAGTGCATAAATGCATAACAGCTTGGTTGGGCAATTACTTTTGAAGTAAACAAGAGTATTGCGAAAAAAAATATAAATCTCATCATGGTAGTATTTCGATTAATTGTCCTTTTTCTATTTTAAAAATAAGGTATTGATAATAATCATTTACTTGATTCTTTATTTTTAATAGTTCCCATCCATCTAATTTTTTAGTGATTTCGAGGAGTTGGTTTTTGATATTATCTTTAAAATGAAATTTTGCATAGTTAAAGTCGGATTCTAAAATTCTGAACCTTCCTGTTTCTCCTTTACAGTTTACTATAAAACGTATTCTTATTAATCCATTTTGACTTTCTTCATGTGTAGCTATAAAGTTTTTTTGAAAAGTTTTGAAAAGTTTTGTTTTTTCTCCTTTATATCTAAAGCCTTGAGCTGTATTAAAATACTGTATTACTTTTTCATCTCCGTTACATAATTTGAAATCTTTACGATCAATTGCAATATCTTGCTCGATATCTCCTACCCATCGGAGATATTTTTGTTCAACTGACTCTACTTTTTTGGTATGACACCCAATAAACAATACTGCCAAAATTATTCCTATTCTTCTCTTCATGTTTTTTCTATTACCCAATGTTATTTATTGTAAATATCTTTAAATTGATAAAACAAACGATCAATAAGTCTCATGTCTTCTGTGATAATTTCTGCATGGCCTTGCATTTCCTGTTTAAATTCTAGTTTTTTATCATATGTAGTAACTAATTTATTTGGCAGGGTAACATCTACCAAATATTCTCCTTCATTATTGGGCATTAATGAAACCTCTTTGATTTTACCTCTAATTACCCCATATTTGTTAACAGGATAACCATTCAATCTGATATTAACATTTTGCCCCATTCGCCAACGTAATTCTGCCATATTATCATTTGTTGATTGTAATTGTTCTAAGGTTTCTGACAGATATGTCCTGTGTCGTAAAAAACCACAAAACCACACACTCTTTACTTCTTCAAAAGAATAACTGCATACATTTTTTGTATTGCTTATCTTCATCAACCAATTGGTATCGTTTTCATAAAAGTCATAGCCAGAAAAAAATTTAAAAGAAGCGTTCCTATATTGTAACCAATCAATCACATCTTCATAGCTTTTATTATCTTCATAATAGTTTCTGCATATTAAGATCATAGGTCAACCAGATTTAGTTCTTTTAGGATATTAGTTACATTTTCTTCTTCATTTTTAGAAACTGGATACCTTTTATTATGTTTTAAGGTGTATAAATCATTAAGAAAAAAGGAAAATGTGCTTGTTGATATATGTTTGTTTTGGTATGCGTTATGGATATAAGGAAACAATGCTAACCTTTTGTTATAATCAGCCTGGTGTATAGCTACTACCCATAATGCATTTAAGGCTCTTTGATCCAGATTAGGGATAGTGGGATATCCATATTTTTTTGCATAAGTAATTGCTTTTATAAAATTGATAGAATCTATTTGTTTTTGTTTTTTGCTATACAACAGATATTCTGCCGATTTTGTATCAAAATTATTACGTTTCAAAATTGCTGTTTTCACACTGTCACTACGTACAATTTGATCCTCTTCAAACAAGTTTATCAAAAATTGTTCTTTCAATTTGTCTGTGGTAAGCTTATTTATATGGGTATTAATATTTACTATGTTATGTTGATTATTTCTACAACTCAGAAAGATAAACACTGTAAAAAAAGAAAGGGAGATTAAAGTGGTTTTTGACATCATATTGTTTTTTGTGTGTTGAGTCAATACTTTGAAGTGGTTTAAACTTTTTTGATTCTGGCGAAAAATAGTATTTTTTTGATCAATTGAAGAGTTTTTTGCACTTCATAGCAGCGCTACGAAGTAAGAAAAAGACGAAAATTGAGTGAAAAAAGACATTTTTATAGCGAATTGAAAAAAGTTTAAACCACTTCTTTTTTAAAAAATAGGAAAAGTTGTTTGTAGCAACATTATATTTTGAATATGCTGCCCAAAATTTGGAAGTGTAAATCTAACCTTGAGACAAGGTTAGATTTACGCTCTCTTGGCACGCCATATGCTTAGTTTGTAGCGGTTGTTTTTCTCCTTATGTCAATTTAATGATTGGTGTATGGCAATTCTATTTCCTTCACTATCTTCGAATTCTGCAACAAAACCTATGTCGCCATTTGATATTTTTGGATACAAAATTTGTCCGCCGTTTTCAATTGCCATTTTTAAGGTCTTGTCTATGTTTTCTGTTCTAAAGTAAATAACAACTCCGTCATTTGTCGGTTTGTAGATTTCTCCCTTTGCCAATGCTCCTGAGATCCCAGCATTCTCATCCAAAAATGGAAATAAAGCCATTTCATTTTTGTCAATTATTTCTCTTTCAAAAGTGAAGTTAAATACAGATTTGTAAAATTTAATTGCTCTATCAATGTCCGTAACCAGAATTTCAAAATAAACAACTGGATTGTATTTCTTTGTCATCTTACTATTTTCTAATTGGTTGGCGGTGTTTTTTGATTTATCAGAACACGAAATTATCGTCAGCATAAAAAGAGCAAGCACCGATGCTGTCAATGTGTTAATTATTCTTGCAATCATAATGTCTAAATATCCGTGATTTTTCTTTCTTTTTTTTAATGCTGTATGCTTTTACTTCTTATTCATGAGATATTTATTTGAACGTCCATTATCGTGATAGATTTCTAACTCGACCGTTTTTCCATTTTTTACAAAAAACCTTATTCTAAATGAGTTTTTCCCTATAAGTAGAAATTCTTCCTGATTAAGGGGGGTTAACTT
>CAKMZM010000107.1:0-2643 GCA_929200365.1 uncultured Flavobacteriaceae bacterium
TTTATTTGATAAAATAAAGTGATATCTCACTTGTCGCTCACGGAGAAGATGCTTATATTTTTTATAGGAAATTGTAATCTATATAACATTTCAAAAAAATAGAGTCATACTAATTCTGATTTAAATTTACCTAGTTTATTATTTACTTTTTAATACGGTTTTACTTTCTCTGTTTCTTTTTATAATTATAGAATCTCTATAGATTCTTTTTACCGAAATATCTTCTAACATGTCTCCTTCTCTAATCTTATAAAATTTATTATTCATTCTGATTAAGATTAGTTCTGAAGTACTTTTGGCTCCTTTAACAAAACCGTGATAACTCAATTTTGGCCATGGTTTTTTGATACTGTTTTTAGGGGTGATACTTGTTTTCTTACGCCTTGATACCAATGTCGTATTTGCCTTATGCTTTTTTGCTCTAGAAACAGCATATTTCCCTAAGAATGGATCTCTTTCAACTTTTCTAAGATCAAAAGTATCTTTTGAAAAATTCATTCTGGGATCCACAATAGTGATTGGATTAACCGATACATTGTTCTCCTCTACATTGTTTCCAAAAAACTTAAAAATTTTATTAAAAACAATTGCCCAGATAACAAGCATAAAAAAAATAAGAACGCTATTTAAAATTTTTTTATTCACTAGCCTAAAAATTACAATTTGTTAGGTTCAATTACTCAACCGTTATTTTTCTTTCTTCGCTTTCAACACTTTCATTACCTGCATCATCTATGATTATCACTCTCCAATAGTAATCTCCTACATCAGAAAATGTTATTTCCTGAGCGTTTGAAGTAGTTGATATAGTTTCGATTATGTTTGTAAAACCACTATCTGTTGCTACTTCTATAAGGCTGGATAATTTAGATTGAACTTCTCCTGTATTACTAGGTATATTCCAAGTAAACGTAATAGGAGATGATTCTTTTGCATCCTTATCAGGAGATGTCAATGTAGGCTGATTAGGAGCCTGGGTATCCAGGAAAATCTTACTCGTTGAGAATTTGGTTTGAGTATCATTATTTTTATTTACAGCTTTTACTTTCCAGGTATAAATCGCATCTTCACTTAACACTGTAGAATTAAGTGTAAAATCAGTATTGGTTAGATCGGGAGTATTAATTTCGGTAGATGTATTATTTTGAAATGTTTTTTCAACTACAACAGTATATGAGGTTGCTGTCTGAATTCTATCCCAAGTAAGAATAATATTACTATCTTTTGTGTAAAAATTCTCTGATGGTGATGATAAAAATACATCTTGATTGGTTAAATCATCTGATGCAGAAAGGGTAAAAGAAATAGGAAAGCTATATGCTGTGGTATATGCAAAATTTTCGCCTCGTATCCTCCAGCTATATTCACCGGGATCAAGCCCGAATGTAAAGTTATTCCCCTTAACTAATGAGTCTAATACGCTTCTTTGCGTAGCTTGTTCTACTACCTGTATTCTATAATCATCTGCATCTTTTAATTCATCCCATCTAAACTGAACCGAATTACCATCGAGATTACTTTTATCTTTTGGTGCTACGACTGTTACCGAATCATCTGTAATATCTTCTTCGAGAACATCATCGCATGCTATTAACAGTAACAAACTGCTAAAAATTATACTTATATTAACTATTTTTTTCATAATTCTGAAATATTATCTTTACTCTTAATTTATTTTTTCGTGTTTGGAATTCTTTTTCTTTTGTAAATGAAATGCTAACAATATTTGAAAATTTAAATTCTCTTTCAAATGCATACACAATTTCTAACAACGCATTAAAATCTCCTTCTAGCGTTAACTGGTTACTAATTACATTAAAACCATTACTTTCTGCTATATGAATTTCATCTAAGTTAAAAACATATACATTATCATAAGATGATGTAAAATCAAGTATCTGTTGTTGTATTTCTTCGGGCTCTACCCCCTGTTTACCTATTATTTTATCATAAAACTTTAATTCTGCCTGTGTTTGAGTAACATCGGTCGTTGATGAGTTTACATAGGCTAATTTATCTTCTAATTGTCGAACCTGATCATAGGCATGTCTAGTGATTTTAAAAGATCTCTTATTCGCTGCCATGAATAACAATATTCCAACTGCTATAAGTCCAATTAATTTTTGTTTATATGTTAGATTTGCAAACACTATTTTACAACGATTTTTAAAGTAAATTCACTTTTTTTATTTCTACTCTTACTAAAATCCAAAATCTCTATTTTGGAAATCCATTTTTCCTTCTTTAATTCTTTAACCCATGAATTAATGGGCATACTCGAACTAGAATTACCACTAATAATTATGGTATTTGTTTCAAATATTATCTTTTCAAAATTCTTAATCTTTTTCTGTGTAGGGTTTACCTTCAAGCTATTAAGTCCTACATTATTGGGAATAGAATTTACTATGCGGTACATATAAAAAGAAAGAAAGTTTTGATTTAAAATACCCGATTCCTGAAGTATTTTTGTTTTGTTCTCTTTTTCGCTTTCTAGTTTTTTTACCTGATTATAAGTGTCATTAAGGTTATATAATTGAGATTCGTAACTTACATACTTATCATTATAGTAATTCAATAACAAATAGCTAATCAATAATGCAGACAGGAAAAAAATCCCCAATACTGTAGCTACGGTATTAA
>CAKMZM010000107.1:2743-12122 GCA_929200365.1 uncultured Flavobacteriaceae bacterium
CTAATCAATAATGCAGACAGGAAAAAAATCCCCAATACTGTAGCTACGGTATTAAATGCTTTTTTAAGTACATTTTCTTTTTTATTTTCTTTTAAAAATTCTACATCGTAGCCAAAACCATCTGATGGATATAAATAATGAAGTAGTGTAGAAAATAAAGGAACTTGAGTATTGTTAATCTTCTCCTCCCCCAAGATATATTCCTTGGTAATAGTATCCAGTTTTTGGGCTTCTATTAGGTAATCATCTTCAAAACTCAATTCGTAATCGACAGAAATAACTGATGGGGTATTAGACAACCCTTTAAATAGTACTCCTACAAAAGGACCAATACTATAATCTACAACCAAATATTTATGTTCTAAAAACAGTGTAAAGAATTTTTCTAAGACATCTTTTCTTACTATTGAAATAAAATTTTGTTGATTTTGATGTAGTTCGTATATAAAAAAATCATCAATAGAAGCGTTAAACAATACTTCTTTCAAATAGTTTCCTTTTGCAGAAACTTGTTTATTTATAATCCCTTTTCCATAAAAATTAAGAAGTAAGGGAACCGATGTATTTACTTTATCTTTCACAACATCAAAATCTTCTGTAACAAATGAAGTTTCTATCGACAAAGCATCAGATTTCTTATCTACTATAAACACATTGTATATTGGAGTATCCCCCAACACTATACCTACAATAGCGTATTGTTTTTCCTGAAAAGGCTTTAAAATATTATTTTTTATCTGTTCTAACATTAGTAAACAACAGTCGGTTTTATAAATACATGTAGTTTTGACTTCTTCTTTTTCTTGGTTTTACTACTAAAAAACCATTTTAGTATTGGTATTCTGGATAATAATGGTGTTCCTGTTCCTGAATTTTCTTTTTCTAATTCATCCAGTCCTCCCAGAAGTATCATTTCACCATTTCGTACTCGAACTAAGGACTCAAACTGTTGGGTTGATTTTCCTGGTGGAGCGTTCTCTCCTGCTCTTCCTAAAAAGGCGCTCTTTTCTACAACAATAGTTAATGTTATTTGCTCATCTTTAGAGACAAAAGGTTTTATATTAACACTTAAATTCGCATCTGTAGCTTTCCATTGACCTGACTGTAAAATATCACTACTGACTCCATTATTAATCAACCTATTATTTTGTTCGAAGTAATAATTAGTTTCTCCGATAGAAATTTTTGCTTCATGGCCACTTAGTGTAGAAATCTTGGGAGTTGATTGCAATCGGATTATAGAATTATTTTCTAGAGCTTTTAAACTAAGATAGAAGTCTTTTGCAACTTTACCCAGGTTAAAAATACCAAACCCATTAAAGGCATCGATCAACTTATTTACAGAAGATGAATTTAAATTAACTTCAGCTTGTGGAAATAAAACTCCAGAAGTAACTCTCTCTTTTTTATCTATCCCCGCTTTAATCCCAGTTTGAATGTCGTACCCTTTTTGATATTGTACTATCAACACCTCTATAAGGATCATGGGCACCACTTTATCAATTTGTTTTATATATTCTTTTAGCTCTAATATTCTTGGTCTTGAGCCAGAAACTACGAATCCATTAAGTTCTATAAACTCTTTAAGTTCTACGTTTTCTATTAACTCCTTAGGTAATGTTTCTATAACAGTTTCTATTGTTCTGTTCTCTAGCTGTATAAGCTCTGTACTCCTGAGTCCTTCACCATTTTGATCTCCGATAAGATAAAAATCATCTGTTTTTTTATACGTACTGTTTTTACCCATAAAAACATGATCTAAAAGCTCATCGAAAGTAATTTCGTTTACGACTAATGTTGTTGTTGCTTCTTTAGGTTTATCATACATGAAATAGTTTACATTGAGTTTTTCTGCTGCTTCTAATATCAGTGAAGTTATATCAGCATCAAATGCCTGAACACTCAAAAATCCACTTGGAAGAACAACTATTTCTGCAGATGATTCTGAACCTCTGGTTTTCTTACCTTTCTTTGATGCCCCTATAGCAGTGCTTGTTGCTGGTGCTTGATCTTTTTCTACATAATAAAACCCATTATCATCTTTGGTCACTATTAGTCTATTAGATTTAGCCATCATCTCCATTACCTGATCAAATGGTCTATTTAAAATATAAGCAGAAACTTTTTCATTTTTTACATTAGGTCCTAAGATTACATTTTTACCAGACACATCAGTAATCTTTTTAGCTACACGAGACAGAGAATCATTTTTAAGTTTAATCGCTAAGAAATCATTTTGGCTATTGTAAGTGACATCGATTTCTTTTAACACTTTTGGTTTCGGAAGTTCTTTCTGTTTTATAGTTTTCTTAAAAACAATGATTTTGTTTATAAACTCTATACTTAGATTATATTTTTTGATTACAAAAAGAAACACATCTTTAACAGGTACATTAAAAAAGCTACTGGAAACAATCTGGTTAAGATCTGGATCTGCACTTATATTTAGCTTATGCTCTATTGCAACAGAGGTTAAAAAATCATATAGTGTAAGCCCTGAAACATCAATCTGTATCGTTTCATTAAGTTCGGGAGTTTCTTCTGCATATACATTAATTTGTTCCTCGATCTTTTGTATGTTCTGCTGTGCATACGAAAGTGGAATTACACAAATTAATACTATATAATATAAAAGTTTCTTCATAATTAAGCTTTGATTAGCAGCGAATAAATTTCTTCGAGAGAAGTTTCCCCTTCTTCTAATAAATTAAAAGCTTTATCCGCGAGGCTTTGGTATTTATAACTTATATTTTGTTCTAGATTATGACTATTATTCTTAATAGCATTCACCACATCGTCTGTGATCGATACAATTTCATAAATTGCTCTTCTGCCCTTATACCCAGTATAGTAACATTCTGTGCATCCTACTGACATATAATGTGTTGATAAAGCTTTGGGAAGTTTATAATTTCTAGGAAGCTCTTCTTCATTAAAAGGAGTCTCTTTTTTACAATGTGGGCATAATTTTCTAACCAATCGCTGTGCAACAGATAGGTTTAAGGTCTCTGCAATATAAAATGCAGGAACTCCCATATCAACTAATCTGGATATGGTTCCCAGTGCAGAATTAGTATGTATTGTCGACAATACTAAATGCCCTGTTAATGAAGCCCTAATAGCCATTTTAGCTGTCTCGGCATCCCTGATTTCCCCCAGCATGATTATATCTGGATCTTGTCGTAAAAATGACCGCAATGCAGAAGAAAAAGTAAGTCCGATGTCTTCTTTAAGTTGTACTTGATTAATTCCCTTTAACGTATATTCAATCGGGTCTTCTACGGTTACAATATTTCTTTTTACATCATTAAGAAGTTTTAACGTAGCATATAGCGTTGTTGTTTTACCAGATCCAGTAGGCCCGCTAATTAGTACAATACCATTATTCTTTTTTACAGCTTCAAGGTATTTTTCTTTTTCATCTGACTCTAACCCCAGGTCTTCTAATCTAATATTAGAAGCATCTTTTCCTAACAGACGCATCACCACTTTTTCGCCATGTAAAGTAGGTAATATAGAAACCCTAATATCAAAATCTTTATAATCGATCCTTCCGTCTTGTGGTAATCTTTTTTCTGTGATATCCAGATTAGATTCTATTTTGATCTTATTTACTAATTCTAAATAACTTTCCTTAGGGATTTTATATTTTTCAACTAAAACACCATCAATACGTAGTCTTGCTCTTGCTTCTTCTTCATACACTTCGAAATGAATATCACTACTACCAATAGATTTAGCTTCAAAAATCAAATTATCCAAAAAACTACTTTCTACAGTAGATATACTTTGTGTTGCTTCCTGATCTCTATTATTCTTTCTGTAATAAACAAACAGTGCTTTATTTAGTCTTTCTGACGAAATTTCATCAAACTTTAATGGTTTTCCCAAATACAATTCTAACTCTTCCTTGATCTGAGAATTTACTTTTTCTGCATCAATATAGAGTTCCATTACATCTTCGGTATTATTCTTAGGAATAATACTATAATGGTGTGCTAAATCAGCATTAATAAGCTGTTTTAGTTCTACAGATATTTGTATGTTGGTATCAGTGCTCAAATGATAAAGTCGTAAAAAATGTTAGTTGATAAAAATAGATTAGGAATCATTAATACAATGATATATAGTGACAAATACCCCGCTAATGGTATTGTTTTCTGTTCGCCTTTATTCTGAAATACAGCATATAACACTAAAGAAAATATCATCCCCGAAATAAAGAATAACATATAATTTCTAAAGGAAAAGAGAGGAATTACGGCAATTAAAAATACCAAGTCTCCTATACCAATATATTGTTTAAATGGGTTTTGAAGTTTTGATTTTTTAATGGAAAAATATGCTACAATTGAAATGAAATTAATTCCAATAAATGCCAATGATTTCAAATCATCAAAAATAACTATGATATCTTTATTCATATATATACTCACCACAAACACCAAAATAGGCAGCCCAATGTGTATATGCCTATACCTGACATCTTGATATAGCATTACTCCAAAAGAGATGAATAAAATAGATACTAATACGTATATCATTAGTCCTTTACTGTTTCTTTTAATAACTTATTATGATCAATCTCCCAGGTATTAAAAGTTCCATCACCATCAAAATCAGATAGAGAAACTGCTCTTGCTCTAAAAGAATTAGTAGATGCCTCTGTGATCTCAATTCTATATACAGCCTGTCCTCCTTCACTAATAGATAGTGCGGGTTCAAAACCTAAAGCTTCAAAATCGGCTGTATACTTAGAGTTTCGATAAAAATAGCTTTTCTCTAATCCATACAGATGATTAAGCATACTCTGAGCTTCAATAGCTTTTGCTTGTGATACAACAGATGTTTGGTTTGGTAATACCAATAGTATTAAAATCCCGATAATACATAATACAATTACCAATTCTGACATCGAATATGCCTTTACATAAACCTTTTTACTGGTGTTCTTTTTTATCTTCATTTTCCTTTTTTAAGAAGGTTGAATAATTTTACTTAAATCAAACATAGGTGAATACATTGCAATTAATACAGTACCCACAACCAAACCTATGATTACAATTATTAATGGTTCCATAATAACACCAATCATCTTAGTTTGGTGCTGCACTTCTTCATCATATTGTTTAGCCAATCGCTCAAACATATCATCCAATTTATTTACTTGTTCGGCTACGCTAACTAGTGAAACCAATTTAAAATCGTATATAGAATGTTTGGCTAATGCTTTTGAAAAAAGAGTTCCTTTTGTGACTTCTTTTTTGATTATATCTAAACTTGATTCTAAGGGGTAAAAGGATATCATACGCTGCACCAAATCCAAAGAAGTTACTAATGGAGTTTTTGCAGATAATAATAAGCTTAGTGATTGACAAAAACGAGTGATGTATATTTTTTTTACCAGTTTACCAAAAAACGGGATTCGTATAATTACATTAGATATTGCTTTTCTATAAAAGATCCTGTTTTTAAAGTAAAAGTGAAAAGCGATTATAGCGATCAAAACAGTACCAAAAACTATACTTATGGTCGAAAAATGTTCTGAAACATAAATGATCTTTTTAGTTAAGTTTGGTAAATCTTTTCCAAACTGTTTAAATACAGTAGCGAACATAGGTACGACATACTTCATCATAAAATAAAGTACTCCAAAAGTTAACAGCAATACAAACGAAGGATATGTAAAAACCGATAACAATTGTCTTCTCATTTTTACTTTCCTATCGAAATACTGAAATAGTTCTAGTAATACTTCGTCTAATTTCCTGGTTTCTTCCCCAATTTTAACACTAAAGTATTCATACGGAGAGAATTTCCTGGAGTCTCGTAAGGCCTCGAATAAAGCTTTACCTTGTACCACTTCTTTTGTTATACCCTGTATCAAACTCTTGTGTTTCTCTTTTTTTTGTTGGTCTTTTAATATTTCGAGTGCTTTTCTAAAATCTACTCCAGAGTTTAATAAAACAGAAAGTTCTTTATAGAAATCCATTTTATCTTTATCAGAAAAACGATTACCAAAACTCACTTCTTTAGAGAAAAAGCTATCGTTTTTCTTCTTTGTCTTAGTGACCTTCTTTGTTTTATATGTTGAAACATTAATACTCATCCAGCAAATAATTATTCATTCTCGATGCAAGAGAAATTTCTTTTGATTCAAAAAAATCAAAACTTGCTCCTAGTATCTCAATCTTTAGTTTTATGAGTTGATATTTTTCCTCAATTTTTTCGTTTTGGTCAAACTGAACCTCCAGAACTTTTATATTAAAAGTGTCTACAGCCTCTGCTTTTCTAATGATTTTTTCTGTTTTGAAAAAATAGTGTATCTCTTTATTCGCATTCTCTAATACAATATGTCTATCATCATTTATAGCTATAGACGTACTAAGTTGAACATCTTTTGAAAAAAGGTTTTGAAACTGGTTATATATCATTAAATCATCTTGTTGATCTGCATATATCACGACTTGTCTGGATAAATTATCATAAATAACATACACCATCGTAATGACCAATGACGATATCACCATGCCAATAACGAGTTCTAACATCGTAAATGCCCGTAATCGTGTATGTTTTTTATTCTCTAACAATGTATTGATATGTTTCTTTTTTTGATTGTACCTTTATTGTAAATACAACTTTATATCCTGTGCTATTTTCTAATTTCTCTACTTTTTTTACTATGCTAAAAGATTCAAAATCATAATCTTCATCTATAAATTGTTTCTCACTTTTTGTTTCCCAAAACAATTCTTTTACTTTTTGTCGAGCCTGGTAATGAGCAATACTATGATCAGAATCCAACACTCTACTATATATTATAAGTGCCATAGACAAGCAAATCGCAATGATAGTCATGGCAATTACCGATTCTATAACAGACCCCGCTTTAACATTATATTTGTTTAATAATTGCATAGGGTTTAAAGTATTCACTTTTATTTTTAAAGAGTGGTATCCTTACAAATTCATCAGGAAGACTTTTCCTATCAATTGTTCCGTTTAAAATATAATTATCATAAGCAGACGCTTCTGTTCTGAGGTAAAAGTTACTTGTGTATACTGTACCTATTACATTTCCTTTAAGTTGTAACTTACCACTACAATAGATGTCTCCAACTATCTCGGCATCTTCCTCTACAGTAATCATTTTATCTAATCCTCTATTTATATCATTTATCACTACTCCTCCCAAAATCTTACTTTTCTTTCCTATAATAACCTCTCTTTTATCTACATTACCTGTATTCATCAAAATACCCGATGGATATTTTAGAACCACATTTTCTTCAAGTCCGACAACTTTTTCTGCCAGTACTTGTACATTACCAACAAAACCAGATTCGAAAGCTACTTTTGGAGCCTCTATGATAATATCTTCTAGTACATTGTTTTTCTTGATATAGATAGAGTCTTTGGATTTTATAACAATATTTCCCGAAAGCTTTTTATTATCTACGATTATCGTATCACTTTCTATAACCAGTGTTTGTTTACTAAAACCATTATACAGAGTAACATTCTCTTTTATTTCATTTAACCTAATCTGGCGTACGTTATCAATATCATACGCAAAATCTACATGGTCAATTTTTGGTAAACTCGTTTTTGAGATACGTTTTGTACCTATCAAAAATTTTGTATCCCGATATGCATTAGAAGTAATATACCCCGCTTTTATACCTGATTTTGGTAAAAATGCATTACCCGTTATTTTAGCTTTCTCTACCATAAACAAAGGCTTTGAAGCATCTGAAAGATATAGTGCCAGTGCATCTTTTTTTTGCCTCTGCCCTATCAAAGCTGCTCTTTTTATGGTATCTTTCTTAAAAACAGAAGTGGTTAATAATACCTTATAAAATCCCCATGGCTTTATTCTTCCAGAAGAGTTCATACCGTTATCAAAAACGTCTACGCTAATTCCTTTCTCTTCTATATCCTCTATTTTTGCAAGAAAATACTCTTGTGCAGATTCATTGTTAGATACCAGTTCGGCATGGGCGTCAAGCATTCCCTGGTGTATTTTAGCATATCCACTCATCAATAACAGCGAATAACAAAATATCCCTACTACAATACAAATTAGTATCGCATACGCTATAGAACCAGCTTTTATCACGTATTATCTTTTTCTTTTTTACCAAATAATCGCTGAAAGAAATTTGGCTTATCGTTAGCTGTCTTTTTTTGCTTTGTTTTTTTATCTCCTTTTTTGATATTCTCTTTTACTTTTACGTTATTATTCTTTATCTTTTTGGAAACTGCCTTATTCTTCTCTTTTTTAGAGAAAAGTCTTTTGAAGAAACCTTGTTTTTTCTCTTGAGGAGGTACTGAATCTTTTGCTTTCTTTTTAAACAGTCTACCAAAGAATCCTGGCTGTAGTGTATCTTTTTCTTTACGTACTTTTTTACTATAATTTATAGTATCACCTTTTTGCACAAAAACCCATTTCCCAGATCTTTTACCACTGCTATATTTACCTTTTGATATTATATTACCAATGCTATCATAGAATACACATTTGCCATTTAATACTCCACCACTCCAATTTTCTGTAGTTGCTAATTGACCGTTTTTATACCAGGATTTCCAGATACCTATCTTCTTTCCTTTATTAAAATTGCCTTTCTCTGCCAATTCATTCGAGTAATAATACTTGGTATATACTCCATCTAATAATTCTCCTGCGTAATCACTTTGTGTAGCCTGTACTTTTCTGGATTTAAACCAATAATACTTTATTCCTTGTTTTGGTTTTGGTTCATCCTCTGTAATATGAAAACTTTCTTTATACTTGGTAGTACTAATATTTTTTTTATTAAACAGTTCCTGTGAAGTTTTACAGCTTAACAGGCAGATGAATATGATAGTTATATATATTATTTTTTGCATTCTTTTATAATACTTTTCCAACCATTGTAGTTATTAAATTTTTTGTACAAATTTATTGTATAGTATACTTAGTAAATTACATCAACGACTACTATAAAAAATCGAAAAATCTGAGTTACACATCTATTACACTTTACTAATTATCAACTCATTAACTTTTTCTCACCAGAATGAACGTATTAGAAATAACATGCTGTATATCTATAAAAATAAAGTCGCAAATATATTCATTTTTAAGTTGTTAAAAAGTTAAGATTTAACTTTGCCTTAATACTATTCTATCCTTGAATTTATAATTATGTAATGCTCTTTTCCTTCACATTTAAACAACTAATTACATAAGAGTCCTGTTTTTCTTTAAAAAAATCACTCATATTGATATTTTTTAAAATTGATTCTTTTACATACCACCACTACATCATTTTTCATAATACAAGAATACGAGTTCTGAGTTTCAATTTTCGGAACTAAAGGATTTTTTTTT